>WGFD01000053.1 GCA_015492395.1 Deltaproteobacteria bacterium
CCCCAAATCAAACGCTTGAACCTCCTTCATCGCTCTGGTAACATTACGTACGGTTGCTTCTTGCAGCCACATTAGAGGTGCCCTCCTTTCTTTTTTGGTCGAAAGAATGATGGCACCTCTTCTGTTTTTACACAAGTTAAATTACATTACCGATCATTCTGTCAATAACCCTTGACTTTTCCATATATATTGCAATAATTAGCAAGTCAGCCTGCATAGTAGGCACATATTTGGAGGTGGCAAATGAAAAGGTATCTGATACCATTGATCACCCTTCCCCTCTGGCTTGTCTTGACAGCCATGGGAGGCCAGCCCCCGGGTGAGGCGCCAAAACCTGAGATCAGCTTTGAAGCGACGATCATCGATGACCAGAACATCTCCACCAGGTGCCGTGAAGTAACATGGCAGGGCAAGATCTTCTTTATAGGGACACGCGGAAAAGGAGTCGTCTCAATACCCTTTGCCAAGGTAAAGACGGTTAAATTCATCGGGAATGCCGTGGGTGGGAAGAAGGACGCCCAGGTCACCCTCAAGAACGGCGAAGTGGTGGCGGTATCATTTGACACCGAAGCAAGGCTATATGGAGTTACCAGCTTCGGAAGCTACAAGATATATGCCAGAAACTTAAAGGAGATCATCTTCGACTAACTGTTAAAAAATCCAGCTGCGCCGGCTAAGTGAAGCACGCCTCTCTACAGACTGCCGAGTATATTCTTGAAGTGTATAGCCACCCCGGTATCACCGCTTATCTCCAACCTGCGGGAGAAGAAGATGGTATCAGGGTCCTCCTCCCCGGTTAACAGCCCGAGAAGAACATCCATAGTACCCTTCATGGTCACATCCGTCTCGCCCGAAAAGTGTGGAACGATCTTTATGCCGCCATCCTCTATGTGGAGATAAAACCCCTTCCTGATATCCGTCGCGTAGAAAAAGAACACCTTTTCACCCAGCCCTTTGAGCCTTTCTCTCAACCTGTGGTTTTTGTCTACGATTGACGATACCAGTAGCCCGGCCCCTATTGCATCCATCCATAGCGGGAGGAGCTTCAGGGGGAGTTTCAGGACCTTGAATATCCCTCTTCTCAGTTCGGCCATATGTTTTCCTTTACCTGGATTCATACCTTGAAACCGATATGCACCGCCGCAATACCGTCGAATAGATTATAGTACCTTACCTTGAAGAGCCCGGTCTCCTCCATCATCTTTTTAAGCGTCTCCTGTGGTGGAAACTTCCTGATAGACTCGGGCAGATATGTGTAGGCCCCCCTGTCCCCTGTAATAATCTCGCCGATATTTGGTATTATCTTGAATGAGTAAATGTTATAGAGCTTGCTCAATAAACCTGACCTGGGATGGGAGAACTCTAGACATATGACACGGCCGCCGGGCTTTATCACGCGTCTCATCTCCTTCAGCGCCATCCCTATATTCGTTACGTTGCGTATTCCGAAGCCGATGGTAGCACAATGAAAGGTATTGTCTTTGCACGCGATCTCCTCGGCATTGCCCTGAACAAACCGTATATTCCCCACAACACCCCCGTCCATGCACTTATCCCTTCCTATCTCGATCATATCCCTGTTGATGTCATAGACCACTACCCGGCCTTTATCTCCGACCCTCTTTGCCATAAGCATGGCAATATCAGCGGTACCACCGGCAACGTCTATGGCGGCCTCACCCGGTCTCAACCCGGTTTTCTCGACCACGTACCGTTTCCATAACCTGTGGGTCCCGAAGCTCATCAGGTCGTTCATGAGGTCATACCTCCCCGCCACAGAGGTGAATACTTCCTGGACAAGCTCCTTCTTCTTCTCACTCCGGATCAACCTGTCGCCGAAATATGTAGTCTTCTTCTCTCCTTCCATACTTATCCCAATCTCTCTCTATCCTTCAGGCCGCCACTCCTGAACGACCAGGCCAGCCTTACGGCCAACACAACCGCAAAGACAAAGCCCAGTAAGCCCAATAGCGGTATATCAAAGACCCTGTAAGCCTCTACACTAGAAAAGACTACGGCCAACGAAGCACCCAGCACGAGGGATGCGATGATAAGCCCCAGTGATATTCTATACCCGAGGTTATCGATCTGACGCTCCATGGAATCGAGCCTGTGGTGCACGAAACCTATCTCCATCTCACCCTCGATGACCTTATTCATGATAGTATGCGCCTGATAGGGTATATCCCGCGCAACACCCGCCAGACCGTCCAGCGACTCTCTTCCCCGCTTATACAGCCTGTTTGGAGATGCCTTCTCCTTGATCATCCACTTGTAAATAAGTGGTTTCGCCACCGCCCACATATTGATATCTGGATGCAGTTGCCTGCCCACACCCTCTATAATGACCATCGACTTCTGAAGGAGCAGGAGGTTGGGTTGCAGCTTCATCTGGAACCGCCTCGCCGTGTTTATAAGCTCCATAATCAGGGCAGAAACATTGATCCTCTGGAGTGTCCGTCCATACATAGGCTCGACTATCTCCCTAAGCGCCTCTTCGAACTCATGGATGTCCACATCCTTCGATATGAGGCCCATCTCTCTATGAACAACCGCCATCCTGTAGTAGTCCTCCTTCACTAGGTGGAAGAGCATACTCGCAAGGTAACTCCTCAACCTGCCGTCGAGCCTCCCCACTATACCGAAGTCCAGGTAAACGATAACACCGTCCGGCCTTACGAACATATTTCCAGGATGGAGATCGGCATGGAAGAGTCCATATTCGAACACCTGCCTGAAGAATGCCCGAATCCCTTCCTCCGCTATTTTTTTTACGTCGAGGCCCTGCTCCCTTATCCTTCCGGCCTCATCTATAGGAATGCCGGATATACGCTCAAGGGTCAGCATCTCAGGGGTCGTATAGTCCCAATATACCTTAGGGATATGTACGGTGGCGACTCCTTCGAACATCTTGTTGAAACGCTCTGCATTTCCTCCCTCTATAGTCAGGTCCTGCTCCTTCTGTATGACCCTGGAAAACTCGTCAACCACCTCCTTCGGCCGATACCGCCTGGCACGCGGCACATATCTCTCAAGGAGGTCCGCAAAGGTATGCATGACGGATATATCCGCCTCGATCACCTTATCTATGCCAGGCCTCCTCACCTTGACTGCTACGTCAGAGCCGTCCATGAGCGTTGCATAGTGGACCTGCGCAATCGAGGCCGAAGCGACAGGGTTCTCTTCGAAAGTGGAAAATACCGTATCAATGGGGGCATTCAAGGCGCCTTCGACAACGCGCCTAGTCTCTTCAAACGGTACCGGCGACACCATATCCTGAAGCTTCTTGATCTCTTCTATCCAGTCCGGAGGAAAGACATCCGCCCTGGTAGAGGCCATCTGACCCAACTTTACAAAGATCGGACCAAGCTCCTCGAGCACAAGCCTTATCCTCTTGGGAAGACTGACCTCTTCTCCGCTCCTGCTTCTCTTAAAAAACAAGAGCCTCTCGAAGGCGGCAAAGTACGGCAGGAGTCTCAGCTCTCTGACAAGGCCACCAAAACCATATTTTATGAGGATGGTTATGATTTGTTGAAGACGCCGGATATTTTTGTATGTCTTAAGTTGCATTGACGGCAGTATGAACATGCATAGCGAGCGTAATATAATCAGATAATTCCTTGCATAAGGAGATTCCCTGTCTGTTACAGACAGGCCTGCAGCTTGCTGCAGGGATCTTCCATTAATCCTCCTTCTCCTTCCCTTCAACCTTCTTCTCAAGCTCTTCCACTCTCTTTTCCAGTGTATCGACCCTCTCCCGCGCAACCTGGGCCATCTTCTCTATTACATCTATATCGTCTCTTGTAACCACCTTACACCGCTTGATCACCCAACTTACGGCCTCATCGATATCTTCATCCACTTTATCCCTGCCGCTCTTGAGCAAGTTTATCAACCCACCTATGATCTTTACTCCTTCCTCCACCAGCTTGTTTTCCAGCTCTTTCCGGGGCGGCAGCTTTGACCCTTCACCCTCCTCCTTACCAGACTTGCCCTCTTCTATAAGCTTCTCTGTCATCTTATTAAGCCTCCTCTCAAACATTAAGAAGTAGAATGGCCTCATTACCAATATCGGCGCTAATACGCCTCAAAGGAATCCCCCGCTATCTACGCTCCACCGTGCATCTACAACTTGCCATTATCCCAAAGCCCCCAATTCAGGACCGACATATTCCTTTCCCGCTTGCGCATGGTACCAGCCGTTACACAACCCCTCTCCAGCGGTCTCCCTAAGGACCTCAATAGCCTCGATAGGCCCCATTTCACCATCCAGCCTCTTCCTAAAGACGGCTACTACCCTCGCCATATCTCTATACTGAGGCGAGACCCTTACGGCCGACACCCCAATCTCCCGGAGGTCTTCTATACAGCCTGCCAGAGTATATATTGAAGCGCTGAGGATTGATGTGCCGTTCACGGTAAAGACTGGCTCACCGTCCATGGTACGCAGTACCATGCCATCGGGATACCGCCTGCAATGAAATTGGCACCTGGTCTTGCTCAGGTTATAGGCCCTCGATGTGTAACACCGCCACGAGAAGGCCAGCGGAACCTTGCCATGGGCAAAGACCTCAGCTTCTATACCGGTGTGTAAGATGTTATAGGCCACCGACTCCTTTGATAGCTCTACAGGAAAGATCACCCTCTTGACCCCGATCCCCTGGAGGAACTTGACGGCAGGTACATTGTAAGTGGTTATATGCGGCCCTGCAATAACACCTCTTTGCCCGCCGGCGATCGAAGAATCAGTAGGGATTATATTAAAGACCGACATATCGTTGGCCTCGACAGGAAATGGAAGTGTAGAAATAGAGCGAACCATTTCCAGCTCATTCTCGTTGCTTACAACGGCCAGACTTGAGACGACGACCTCCTTACCCGCCCGCTCGAGTCTGGTGCCTATAGCCTCGATATCACTTATCTCCAGGGATCTCTTCTTCGCACAGATCACCTCACCGATATATATCCTGTCAATATCCATGCCCGCCACCTCTTCGTAGAAGCGTATGAGTTCATCCCTGCTCCAGTCGAAGAGAACGGGGCCTAGGGTCAGCTTCATCTACTTCTCCAGATAGCATCCAAGGGTCGGCCTGGATCCCTCAAACGTCGCATTAGTCCCGGCAAGCCACTCATCCCTTGCAATATACCTCTGTGGATCCCGGTAGTATGAGTCTATCGCATCACGAAGTATGCGTGTCACAGTCCCCACGTAAGCCTTTGTCCTTTGCCTCCCCTCGATCTTGAGAGCGTCCACCCCTGCGCCTATGACATCAGGAAGCATCTCCAGTATATTAAGTGACTCCGGCTCCTCGAAGGCGTAGGCAATCTCGCCGTCCGGCCTTATGTATCTTCCCTTGCAGCATGTCGGGTATGGAGACACCTCACCCGGACCAAGGTCATTCAAGAGCAGCCCGTTAAGTGTGATCCTTAGATGGCCGCCTTCATTCGCAAATTGAACGAACCTCGAGGGAGAACAGGCCCCCTCGGTATTGGTGGAAGCGCCTGTTACAAAGGAGGACAAGTAACATCTTCCTTCTATGTTTATACAGAGTCCGCCCAGGGCAAAGACCTCCGTCTCCACATCGGTTCTCTCCCCCAGCAACTCCATCTCCTCCACCGTAAGCACTCTGGGCAGGACAACACGTTTGATACCGAAGTGTCTCCTGTAGAAATCTATACTCTCATAGTTGGAGGCGCTTGCCTGCACGCTCAGATGGATATTGATATCGGGGTACTTCTCCCGTGCATACCTCAGCACACCCAGCTCCGCAAGGATCAGGGCGTCCGCTCCAAGTCCAACGGCGCTATCCACAGACCTTCGCCATTGGTGGTAGCTATCCATCTGGGGAAAGGTATTTACGGCAAGGTAGACCTTTTTACCACTCCTTATGGCATAACTGATACCCTCCTTCAACTCACCGTGTGTAAAGTTCAGTCCCTCGAAGTTGCGCGCATTCGTTGCATCATTGAAGCCTGTGTAGACGACATCCGCGCCGTTGTCGATGGCCGCTTTAAGGGAAGGGAGGTTACCAGCCGGGCAAACAAGCTCGATCTTCTTCATATGTACCCCCATAAGATCCTACGATTAAATGCCTTGATTGTCAATTTCAGATTTTGTATCATGATTCGATCGTAGTAAGATTGTTCCAATCCATGAGTACTTTACAGCAAAAAAGGAGGGGTATGATGAAGGGACATATCATTGCCGGTATAGCGCTAACCATTTTGATCTTAGTCACCGCCTATATTGCTCATGCCGGGGACGATCCGAGTATTCGAGGAAGATTAAGGGCCGACATTACTACCACCATGCAGGAGTTCATCGAACAAAATACTGTGGCGAATCGCTTCATTATCTATGACGCTGCAGCAGGCGAATTAAAGCGCCTTAAATTAGATAAACTGCATAATGGCATAATTAAAAAGGGAGATTTCTTTGTAAGCTGCGCGGACTTCACGGACGATACCGGCAACAAGTATGATATCGACTTCCTTGTCGGCAACTCGGGTAAAGGGTTGATAGCCCTGGAAGCGGTAGTACATTCCAAGAACAGCAAGAAACGTGTCTATCATGTTGAGGATATTGTTCCGGGGTCTTAGACATCTTAAAGCCCCAAAACCCGACTCTGGACTCCAGAGGAAGCTTTATTCTTGCATACCGTACGATAAATGTGTTACATGGGTGGGGCTGTGAAGAAGATATCCCCTTCCATACTTTCCGCCGACTTCACCAAGTTAGCCGAGGAGATACGGGTTGTAGAGGCGGCCGGAGCCGACTATCTGCATATAGATGTGATGGATGGCCGATTCGTGCCCAATATTACTATAGGACCATTTGTCGTGGAGGCTATCGAGAGTATGTCGTCTATCCCTCTCGATGTTCATCTCATGATAGACGCGCCGGAGAGATATGTCGCCGACTTTGCGAAGGCCGGCAGTGATATCATTACCGTCCATGCGGAGGCATCCGTACATCTCCATAGAACCATTCAGCAGATAAAGGAGCTTGGTAAGCGAGCAGGTGTCTCCATAAATCCTTCGACACCGGTAGAGTTCCTCGATCACATACTGGGAGACATAGACCTGGTTCTGGTCATGAGCGTCAATCCGGGCTTCAGCGGCCAGGGCTTTATAGAATCCGCACTGAAAAAGATCGAGATCATCAGGGGGATGCTGGACCGGGGAAACCACGAGGCCGAGCTTGAGGTGGACGGAGGAGTAAAGGTATCTAATATCGGCGCCGCCTCCAGGGCCGGCGCCGATGTCTTCGTCTCAGGTTCAGGCGTATTCGGCAGCGGGAACTATAAGGCGACTATCGAGGCCATGAGGAAAGAGATCGGGTAAACGATGGCTTGGCAGGGTCATTTACGGTCAAAGGTCGGACTGAACGAACCCACATTGCCCATCCCAAGAAGGCTCAACGTAACCATAATGACATCCTCCTCTATCCTGCTTGTGTAGCTCAATAGGGCATTCCAGCATTGATGTCTGTACTCCACTCCGTAGATGGTCTCGATACTTTTATTGGTGTTATAAGAGTATCTGTTCTTGTACCTGAACTGTACCGGCCTGAACAGACCAATGATCAGCTCGGAGTCGAGATACTCGTTGTCTTCCCTGATGTACCGGTAACTCAGGTCAAGCCTGTCCCCCCTCCTGTCAGAGAGGCCCAGTGAGGCATAATAGTTCTCAATCCATCCCTCGTAAGGATCATATTCACCCTTGATGGAGATATTCAGCCAGTCCCCAGGGGTGGCCCTGAGTTCTGTCATAATGTCGGAGAATGGCCGCCTATTGTCACCAGTAGATATCAGCTTCCTTGTAGCCTCATCTATGCTATAGCTCTGCCTGATATCTAGATACAGATAATCCCTGTAAGACCTACGGCCCACTTCACCGAACCTGCCGGTTAGTATAGAGACCAGGGAGTAGGAGATTTCGTTCTTTCTGTATATCCTGTCCACCTGGTCGTACGAAGGGAGATACTCCTGCTTGACGTCCGGTACGTAGGTATAGGTGATCTTAGGTCTTACAGTATGGCGTAGTTTTGTAAGTGGCGCACCTGCCTTCCCCAGGGAGAATACCCGTATAAACGAGGTGGTGAGATCTATGGCCCCTTCGTAGATCTCTCTGTCCTGGAATCTACCTTCTTCGTGTCTTTTGGTCCAGTAAAACGTTCCTCTCGGCGCTATGGAGGGTGTGAGATCGAAGTATCCTCCCGGGTTTAAAGGCACAGATAACCGGGGGTGTATATCCAGCCTCTGCCCTTCAACTCCGACCTCCCTCTCAAAGTTAACGAATGTGGAGCCCAGGGAGAAGTAGAGAGGTGAACCCAGTATACTCTTATTGGCGGCGGTGAAGGTGGCAACGGGAAGCATCTGCAGGGTTGAGTTATCATCCTCGGCCAGGAGGTTGTCGAACAATCTCGCTTCCACTACAAGATTGTATCTGCCCCAGCCCTTGCTGAGTGACGCCGTGGACTCAAGACTCTCAAGGGACCTATCTTTCCCGGTGCCAAAGTCGATGAAATATTCATCATCGCTTACAAACCTCATGTTAGTTTTAAAGACCATCCCAAATGGTACCGCCTCCCTGTGGATATAGTGCAAATACCACCTGCCGTCTTCGGCGGTCTGTGGCCTGGAAAGGTTGTCGCTCCCTGCCCTGAAGCTCCTCACCTTTTTGATATCCCTCTCTTTAAAGTGGTAGAGATACAGTTGCCCTTCACTCCCACTCTCCCTGATGTACCTATACTCGAGGCCCTTTCCCACTCCCCTCTCCGTCGCTATGTCCAGGTAAAGGGTGGCATCGGTATTCTCGGATATCGCCCAGAAGAAGGATGTCTGCAATTCAGTTCCACCAAGGCTGGAGTATCCAAACCCGGGCGTCAGGAACCCAGTCTGCCGCTTCCTCTTTACAGGGGCCGTAAGGTACGGAGAATAGAGCACAGGAACCCCTTTGACATAGAAGATATTATGCCACGCATCCAGGAACCCTCCGAAGGACACATCGGCCTGGCCGGTATACATGCTCCATGCCGGAGTATCGCCCTCCTCGCAATCGCACGTGGTAAAGATCCCCCTGTCGATCTTGTAGCTTTCCTCTCCCGTCTTCTCTATCCTCTCCCCGTCTATGTATACATTCTCTTCTTTGAAGAACAGGCTCCCGTTAACGATGATCCCAGTCTTTGTATTCATGTTGAAGTCGAGCCTGTCCCCCTTGAACAGGTTACCACCTTCGTCATTTCCATCTATTCCGCCTTCAGCCATCAAGGCGCCGCTTTCCATATTAAAGCTTACCGAGTCGGCCTTTATAACTATGGGCCCTTGTCTTATGACCACATTACCCTCTGCAAGGTAGAAGCCTTTATCTTTATCATGGGTGATGGAATCGGCATCAAGCTCGATGGGACTGTCGTCCCGGAACTTGTAGTCTGCAGCACCTACGGAGAGAGGAGTGAAGATTATGACCGTGAAAAGCATCACGATGAAGATAGTGTACACGTAGGCGGGGTTTCTTGTCATTGAGATAGCTTCTTCCACTTATTCGACACGTCCACAGGATAGCAGATATTCCCGTGCCTCACCAACCGTAAACATCGAGCCCGTTACCAGGACAAGGTCCATTTCCCCTGCCCTCGCCATGGCCTCTCTGCAGGCATCCTTTACCTTCCCTACGACTATGACGTCCTCCACATAACGTCGTGTCACGCTTGAGACGGCGGAGGGCGATTCTGCCCTCCCACTCCGCGGCCTGGTTACGATTGCACTGTCCGCGAGCGGCCCGATCCTTGACACGAATCCTTCCACGTCCTTGCCCTTCAGCATGCCCATAACGAGTATGAGGCGCCTGTATTCAAATCCTCTCAGCGCCTTTTTCAATACAGTGGCCCCTGCCGGATTGTGGGCGCAGTCGAGGACGGTCATTGGATGGTCCCAGGCACGCTCAACCCTGCCAGGCCACCTAGTCTTCACGAGCCCTTCTCTTACATCTTCACCGGCAACATCGAATCCACTCCGTCCAAGTATGCCGGTAGCCTCCAACGCACAGGCAGCATTGACAATCTGGTGCGGTCCGTCCAGATTGGTACGTAATCCGATGTAATCGGTGTAAGACCCATGAAAGTCGAAGGCCCGGCCATATCTTTTGATACGGAAGTGCTCCCCTAAGACATGTATAGGGCCGCCATCCTTGTGGCGGCATATCTCTTTCAGCAGATCGAGGACACCCCCTCTTGTCGCGGTGACAAGCGGAACACCGCCTTTAATTATCCCCCCCTTCTCCGCTGCAATCCTCCGCACTCCCCTGCCAAGTATACTCTCATGCTCCCTTGATATGTTTGTAATTACGGAGAGAAGGGGGGTCACGACATTAGTCGCATCGAGCCTGCCACCCATACCCACCTCAACGACGGCGATATCGACCCCTTCTTCTGCAAAGTAGAGGAAGGCCATCACGGTGGCGAACTCAAAGAAGGTAAGGTTCAGTCCACGAGGAAGACGACCCTTTACTTCACAAAACACCCTTACAAGGCTGTCATCCGGGATATCCTTACCAGCAACCCTTATCCTCTCATTGAAACTTACCAGATGCGGCGAGGTATATAGCCCTACCCTGTAGCCTCCAGCGGTGAGCACTCCGTCCAGCATCGCCGACGTGGATCCCTTTCCGTTGGTACCACCGACATGTACTGTAGGGAAGACCTTATGAGGGTTACCGAGATGGTGGAGCGCCTCCTCAACGTGTGTGAGGCCCATCCTTATACCCAGCCTCTCCAGCCTGAAGAGGTTCTCAATAACCCCCTTATATGAAAGATCGGAAGAGATACATCTAGTTTGGGGCATGGGGCGATTTCTTGGAACGGGAACTACCTCTTGCAGACTTGGCTGGAACTTCCGGGACGAGCAGATCCAAGACCTTCGACAAAGTATCTCTCATATCTTTCCTGTCCACTATTAAGTCCACCATCCCATGCTCCAGGAGGTATTCCGATCTCTGAAAACCGTCCGGAAGGCTCTGTCTTATCGTCTGCTCTATAACACGCGGACCGGCAAACCCTATAAGCGCCTTCGGCTCGGCGATGATCAGATCGCCAAGCATGGCAAAACTCGCAGTAACACCGCCGGTAGTGGGATCGGTCAAGATGGAGATATAAGGAACGCCTCTCTCTTTCAATCTGGCCACAGCGGCAGATGTCTTTGCCATCTGCATGAGTGAAAGTATGCCCTCTTGCATCCGGGCCCCACCAGAAGAAGATATTATAATGACAGGGTGATTTTCATCCAGGCCTCTCTCGAAGAGTCGAGTGATCTTTTCACCAACAACGGACCCCATGCTGCCACCCATGAAACCGAACTCAAAGGCGCCTATCAGTACCCTCTTCCTCTTTATCAGTCCCTCACCGCAGATCACCGCATCCTTACTCGATGACGCCTTCCAAGACTCCTTTATTCTAACGCTATAGACCTTCAGATCCTCGAACTTCAGTGGATCGGATGGCTTGAGTGTGTTGTCATATTCCTTGAAGGTCCCCTCATCCAATACTATGGACAACCTGACTCTTGCGTTGATACGGAAATGGTACCGGCACTTACGGCAGACATACAGATTCCTCTCTATCTCCTTTTTATATAATATCTCTCCGCAACCGTTACACTTCAGCCACAATCCTTCCGGAACCTTAACGGTCTTTCCGTTGCGGTTTTCCGCTTCCGCCCTGCTATCGCGTAAAGCCATAGGTCGCCATCTCTATCCCTCGCTCTCCATCTGGAGAAGGAAGTCCATGTAATTCTTGAGCTTCTCAGGATTTAGAACACTTATTGTGTCATCGTTATTACACTTGATAATACCCGCCCTTTCAAGCTGAACAACAACCTCCCTGACCCTCGGCAGCTCTATATC
>WGFD01000054.1 GCA_015492395.1 Deltaproteobacteria bacterium
GGCGACCATGCAGGACTCGCATTGTACTTCCCGTTATACGTCAATCTCCGTAAATTTGTACCGTCCGAATCTACCACATATATATGCGGATTTCCAGCAATATCTGAGACGAATGCCAAACTTTTGCCGTCGGGTGACCAGCTTGGCGATGTGTCTATGGCATAATTTTTTGTAAGCCTTTTCAGCTTCTTCGTTTCTATGTCCATGATATAAAGCTCCGGGTTTTTGTCGATGAAGAGCGTCAATGCTACCCTACTTCCATCGGGCGACCATCTTCCGCCTATATTTATTCCCGGCCTGCCTGAGATCTTGATCTCTTTCCCGGTTTCGATATTCCTTATATAGAGGTAAGGTTCACCGTCCTTATAAGAGGTATAGAGGAGGTGTGACCCGCCGGGAGACCATTGGGGCGATAGGTTGATGGATCCGTTGTTTGTGACCTGCCTGATATTGTGACCGTCGTAGTCGGCGATGTATATCTCCTTGCTGCCGGTGATATCGGACTCAAGAAGGATCTTTGTATTGAAGATGCCCCTTACATTCGTCAGATCTTCTATTACTTCATCCGCGAACCTGTGGGCTATCCTTCTTATATTATCTTTATTACCCTTGCCGCTATACCTCCTCCCTAACATGGTTCTCTCCTTGATGGTGTCGAAGAGCCGTAGGTCTATCCTGACCCTTTCTTGATCCGCCTTTATAGCGCCCTTTATCAAGACCTCTGCGCCGATAAGGCGCCAACTACTGAAGTCGGTTTCCACGGCTGTAATGCCCGCCGTCAGTGGGTCCTCGAGATATGCGACCTTTTCTATAAGGTCAAAGAAACCTGTGAATTCGAGGTCCTTTATCAGCACCCTTCTGAATTCATCTATAAGGGAGGGGTGCCGGTTTGTACCGCCTATATCCTTGAGATCCTGAACCGCTAGAGGCAGTCTCCGCCCGCCCGGCGCATTGATATCCAGATAGATCTTTGACTCAGCCGGTGAGTGAAGCACAATAAGAAAAAGTATTATAACGGCGGTTATTGTGTGTTTCATAATATCAACCTTTACAGCCTGCAGGACAGAACCTGAACCCGATTTCTACTGGGCCGTTGCCAAGGCCTTCCGGGCGGGGCGGGAGATCCCCTCTCTTCGAAACCTTGTCGATTGCCTTCAGGGCTGAACTGTCTAAGACCTCTTTTCCCGAACTCTCCTCTATCCACCTCTCCAGGATCTTTCCGGTGTGATCCACCTTAATGGATACTATAACGAAGTCGCCCTCCACCATCGGACCGGTATATATCCACACATTCCCGATATGCCTCTGCAATGTCAAATAATAGCTCTTGAACTCCAGTTCAAACTGATCCCTCCTGATACCCCCCTGGAGGGGTGCCGGCATGGAGGTCTCCAACCTGACCCCTTTCGATACCGTGGCCTCCATGGTCTCAATCTCGGATATAAGCTCTTCCAGGCGCCTCTTACGCTTACTCTCTTCCAGCATCTCCTTTTTAAGGGCCGCGATACGTCCCTCCAGGAACTCCTCGTTTCTCTTCCCCTCTACCTGCTCCTTGAGTTTTGCCACCGCCGACTTTACAGTAGCCACGTCCTGCTTGGTGACGGAAAGCGGCTTCCCTGCTTTACCGGGCTTATTTGTCGTCTTCTTGACTGCAGAAGACTTGAGCCCGGCAGGTGGTTTGAGATCCTTTCTCTTTTCCTTAGCAACATGTGTTTTGGCGGGGGACTTGGGTGCTTTCCGTTTGACACGCGATGGCTCGATTAGATCTACCATATATATAGGTGTGTAAAATATCCGTTTCTGTGTGCTATTGGAATAGAATACCAGGACGAAGAGGGCGATCAAATGGAGCAGAATCGATACGGCCAGCATCTTCTTGAATCCGGACCCTAAACCATGGTTTTCTCCGAATCTTCCATAGGGTAGTTGCCTTTCCATTCGATTGAAAAAAGTCGAGACTACTTTCCTTCAAGAGGCTGGGTGACCATCCCTATCCTCTGTATCCCCGCCTTGCGAACCCTTGCTATGGCCGTTACAACCTTGCCGTAAGGGACCCGCTCGTCTGCCCTGAGGAGAACGATATCCAGCTTCTTCCTTTTGGAGATCGCCCGCAACTTCTTCTCCAAGTCCTTCAGAGCCACCTTGTTCTTATTAATAAGAAGACTGCCTCTCTCTGTTACGGTAATGATAAACGGTTCTTCATCTGCCTTTATGGCCGATGCCTCCACTTTGGGGAGGTTGACATCTATCCCTTCCTGTATCATCGGCGCCGTCACCATAAATACGATGAGTATGACGAGCATTACATCGACGAGAGATGTGACGTTTATCTGGGACAGGACCCTTTTAGGCTTCACATTATACATTCAGGCCTTCACTATCCCCCTTGCCGCTTCCCTTTGTCATATGTCCCTCTACTATTCCCAGGAAGTCGAGGGAAAAGTTCTCCATCTCGACGGTTATGCGGCCTATCTTAGTGGAGAGATGATTATAGGCGACGACGGCCGGGATTGCGGCTATAAGGCCCAATGCCGTAGTGGTCAGCGCCTCCGCAAGGCCTGGCGCGATAACCAGCAGGCTGGCCGATCCCTTCAAACCGATGCTTTTAAATGCGCTCATTATTCCCCATACGGTTCCGAATAGGCCGATGAAAGGCGTAGTATTCGCTGTGGTGGCCAAGAATGTTACGGCCTTTTCCATCTTGTTGACCTCTCGCGTCGATGCCTTCCTGAGTGCCATCTCTATGGATCTCAATGTGTTTTTTTCGACTTGTTCACTTGCGCCGCTTGCCTCCCTCACCGAAGTCCTCTTTGATTGCTGTAGCTCTTTATAGCCGGCCAGAAAGAGGTTCACCAATGGGGTGGACTGGAATCCGGAGCATGCCTCATGTATCGTCCGGAACTGCTTCTTGTCCCAAAACAACCTGCTGAAGTCCAGGGTCTCCTTTTCCATTCTGACCAGAAGCTTGATTTTGTATAGTATGACTGCCCAGGACACTACCGAAAACAAGAATAGCACCAATAGGGCGAGTTTGATGATAGGACTCGCCTCTCCGACCAGTCCCCACATGCCGTTGAATGTCAAATTCCCCATCATATCGTGTATAATCCTCCAATAGAGACGTCTGTATATCTTGATAAGGTTAACATCTTGTATGTTCCCAGTCAACTGCTAGCTACGGTCTGTACCGCTCTCAGCCTGCCAGTGGCGGATCTGGTGAGTTTCCGAATTCCTGGATCGGACTTCGGGTTGGCATTTGACATGGCGGGTGAAAGTGGTATAAAGGGATGTAACGTGGATGCGGTCATATCTTGACACCACTAATTACCGTATAGGAGGGGGAGCAATGGAGAGACTTTACAAGAAGATAGAGCTTGTTGGTATTTCAACCGAAAGCTACGAGGAGGCTATCCGGAACGCCATTACAAAGTCGTCGGAGTCCATCCGGGCGCTTTCGTGGTTTGAGGTTATGGAGCAGAGGGGAAAGGTAGTGGATGGTAAGGTGGCGGAGTACCAGGTTGTCCTGAAGGTGGCCTTTGAGGTCGAGTAACGCCTGTGGCCACGCATGGATAAAGGCAGCTACGGATTGCATTGTCTTGACGGGTTAGGGATGAAGCATGGTGGAGACATATGGGAGATGGGCCGCCTGTACGGCATGAGACCGTGGGAGGTCATTGATTTCAGCGCCAGTATAAACCCCCTTGGACCGCCTCCAGGGGTGGAGGAGGCCATGGTAGAAGGGATCAGGCTTATCTCCAACTATCCCGAGCCTGAGTCTTTCAGCATGAGGATGGAACTGGCTTCCTACCATGAAATTTCCCGGCATAACCTTCTGGTCGGGAACGGTTCTACCGAATTTATCTACCTGATCCCACGGATATTACAGCCCAAGGAAGCTCTCGTCATCGAGCCGGCCTTCGGTGAGTACAGGGCCTCTCTTATTGCAAACGGATGTGGTGTCGATACCTTCCGTGTATCCGAGGAGAGCGGTTTCTCTCCGGATATTGGAAGGCTCTTTGACGCCCTGAGGAAACGATACGGTGTCCTCTACCTTGGGAATCCATCCAATCCTGCAGGGGCGCTCCTCGACAACGAAACCGTTCTCGGTATCGCTTTAGAGTGTAAGAGGTATGGGACGACCCTTGTAGTGGATGAGGCCTTCATGGACTTCGCCGGGAATTCTTTAGTGAAGTGTGTATCGGATGAGCTGGAGAATGTCATTATACTGAGATCCATGACTAAGTTTTTCGCCTTGGCCGGTTTGAGGTTGGGATATGTGATCGCGGAGAGAAGGATGATAGGGTTATTGATGGACTCCATGCCACCCTGGTCAGTCAATACTCTTGCTTCCATGGCAGGGGTCGAGTGTCTCAGGGATAAGAAATACATTGCAAAGACGAGAGATTGGCTGAAGGGGGAGAGGCCTTTTGTGCAAAGGGGACTGTCATCCATTCCTGGTCTGAAGCCGTTTACTTCATCGGCCAACTATATACTCGTGAAGATTCTCGCGAAAGAGATGGATGCCAAGACCCTCCAGCTATATCTGCTGAAAGACGGGATACTCATCAGAGACTGTACGTCATTCGTGGGGCTTGGAATGGATTTCTTCAGGGTTGCAATAAGGGAGAGGGCGGAGAATAGTGTCTTGCTTGATAAGTTGAAGTGTATCATGTCGACCATGTCCAGCGAGCGCATCTCTCCCGGCTCGCCGGGGGTTAGGGAGCTTTAAT
>WGFD01000055.1 GCA_015492395.1 Deltaproteobacteria bacterium
ATGATAGGCGGTTTTTCCATCTCTGCTTTCCCTCTCTTCAGCGGCTTTGTGAGCAAATCCATGATAGTCTCCGCCGCCGCTTATGACCACAGGGCGGTTGTTACTCTCATTATGACCATGTCCGCCGCGGGGACGTTCCTCTCCACCACCCTGAAGCTGCCATACTACATGTTCTTCGGTAAGGACTCCGGGATAAAGGCCAAGGAGCCGCCCCTGAATATGATCTTCGGGATGGGGATAGCCGCGTTCCTGTGCATAGCTATAGGCGTATTCCCTGGCACGTTCTACTCCGTGCTGCCTTTCGCCGCGTCCTATGAGCCCTACACGGGAGACCACATAACCGCGTCCCTCGGCATCCTTATGTTTACGGCGCTGGGCTTCTTCCTGCTGCTCAAGACCGTGGCCCCTCACCGCACTGTCAGTGTGGACATCGACTGGTTCTACAGGAAGGGGGCGGCGCTGTTTATGCGGCTGGTCGATAACCAGATCTGCAAGTTCGGTGAAGAGCTTGCCCGGTTCTTCTTCCTACTGCTTCCTTCCTTCCTCGTATGGGTGACCAGGAACCCCTTGGCAGCATTGAAGATCTTATGGGATACGCTCCTTTTGCAGTTCCATGGATACCGGAAGAGAGCGGAGCTAAGGGTGAGGATGCAGAGAGAGAAGGACATATATCCAGGTGATGTGATAAAGCACTGGCCCATAGGTCTGACGGTGCTGTGGGTAGCGGCCTTCCTCTTGACCTGCCTCTTGATATACTATGTATGATGCCTGTATTTATTATGGGCGGTCGATGCCTCAGTGCGGCTTTATTTTCGACTTTTTACAAGATCATCATGAAATCACCTGAAACTATCTCGTAAAGTCCTTTTGTATGCCTGTTATATATGTATACCCAGGCCCTGACGGCTGCTTTGCCTGCTAGTCTTATCATGGCCTCTTCTCTGGTATATTCTGTCGGTTGTGGGTACGAACCGGAACAGCCTTCATATTCATTCAGGCCGGCAAGAAGGGGCCGGCTGTTGTTGAGCCGGTATACCTCTCCGTGGACGATATCACGATCATCTTCGGAATTGACGGCTCCAGGGTAGTCATTCACAAGAAAGAGTTTGCCTCTGAATGTACCCTCCCGTATAAAGTCGGCATGTTTCAACAGCAGACGGCGCGCTTCATTGTCGAAGCCGTCCCGGAGTGTGCCGTAAACGAATAGGTATTCATTTGCTTCCATACGGTCTTCTCTATTGGGGGAGATGGCCTGTTTATTGTGGGTGAAGTTGAAGAAGAAAGTCAATGCATTTTTTATCCGGCCCGGCCTGCTTTCCGCCGGTATCTACGGAATATATTTATATGGGTCTCTCTTCCCGGTGAGTCTCTTCCCTCTGTTATTAGTCATATGCCGCTACTTCTATAGAGGTATGTAAGTAGGCCGTCAGGTATTATTCATGGAATAATCGTTGTTTTTTATTCTCCTCTATGGTAGCCTTTTACCTATATGGCTCTTTTTTGTTAAGTAAATACGACTAGTTAATAGTAAGTATGCCCTTGGATTGGATGGATGAACCAATCCGGATTATTATGGATCCTGGGTTTCGGTTATGACGAAGATTTGGTACTATCTCATATTATTTCTTGTTGGGGTGGGCATAGGGGTTGGTGGGACCATGACGGCGCCGGACTATCTGTCGCCTTACCTCCCCGATATGATACGGGGGGATACGGAGATTGTTGAGGGGGTGGTGACGGCAAAGGAACGCAAGCGTGCATGGTTGCTGATCACAGTGAATACCCCCCAAGGGGCTATACTTTCTACATTTAAGAATAAAGTCGATGAGATAGAACTATTGGTCGAAGAGGGGGATGCAATTGAGCTTTCTCTTCACCAATATGAGCCTTTTGTAGAGGACCCTGCGATCAAACGCGTCAGAAAGGGGGTGACACCATGGGAGATGCGCGGGAGGAAGGAGAACCTGTTGCCCCAAAGAGATAATAAGGCACCGCTGACATTACCTGGGAAAAAGAAACATCAATCCTTCACTCCGAAGACTACGGCGCCTTTAACGTCGCCTGTCAAGCCCGGGATTAAGGAACCGGCCGATAGAGGGGTGGAAAAAGGTGGTCCTGCGCAGCCTGCCGGAAAAGAGACCAAAAAAGAGGGTAAGACTAAAGAGACAGGTGACAAAGAGAGCACGCCTGAAGAAGATACTAAGAGAGAAGAGACTGATGTACAGAAGAAGGATAACAGGGAAAAGACCCTTTGAAGGTGTATATGATTGCATATCGTTTGCATTTGGACTTAATATAGGGATAGACGTCTTTGTATACACCAGGAAGAGATGACCGAATGGAGTTGGGGGCTAGCCGAGTAGACGGTCTACTTCTATGTTGTACCTCTCCGGTGGGACCGCCGATACAATATTATGTGCTTCTGTCCCGGAGAGGTCAATTGTGAAAGGGCTGATATACCGGTGCTTGTCCCTGTCCAGTACCAGCAATACCTTCGGCCTCAATAGATTTCCGTGATTTACCGATACAACTACCCCGACCTCTGCCGTATCGAATTCTACAACGCTCCCTATGGGGTATATACCTAAGCACTTTATGAACCTCTCCACGAGGTTAGGGGCAAAGTGCGTGCCTCTCCATTGATAGAGCCTCTGAAGTACATCCGAAGGTGAGAATCTATTGTGGTATACCCTCTTGCTTGTCATTGCGTCATAGACATCGACAACACCGGTCAGTATGGCGAAGGTGTGGATTTCATCGCCTTTAATACCATTTGGATATCCTGAGCCGTCGTATTTTTCATGGTGCTGGACCACGCTATATAGAGACTCCTCTCTAATACCATTGGTATCCGAAAGGATTTCCACTCCGTATTCAGGGTGTTTTTTCATGACGCCGAACTCCTCATCCGTCAGGCGGTCCGGCTTGTTCAATATACTGTCTGGAACGTGCATTTTGCCAATATCGTGGAGAATGCAACCAACACCCAGACTGTGGAGCCTTTCTTTGTTGAATCCCATACTCCTACCCATGGCTAGACTCAATGTGCACACATTAACCGAGTGTACGAAGGTATAATTATCAAAATCCTTCAGCCTGGCCAGACTGGTCAGTGCATCACGGTTTCTGAAGATACTGTCCACCATATTACCTATAAGGTCGTTTACCTGTTCACTCTTGATGGTTTTGCCCATCCTGATGTCGCTCATGATAGTGGTGATGATATTTTGCGCCTCTATCCTGATCTGTTTGGCATTGTTGATCTCCTCTTCGAATGGGACCGTATCCGTGACGTCGTCTGCCACTTCCATGTCCAAACTCTCCACGGAGAAAGGGGCGGCTTCTCCGTCCGTATGTAAGGGGTGTTCGATTGACTCTGTACGGTCAAAGGCCGGTGCATCCCCTGCCGGCATCGGCGGTGGATCTCCGCCGCCTGGATGTTTTCCTTCTTCTACATATACGACGGTGAGTTCGAGCTCCTGGAACATCTTGATATCCTTTTCATTTTTGATATGGACATTATTCATGAAGAATGAGGGTTTATTGCCCTTCTCTATGCCGCATATGAGCATGCCGGGCCTTATCTCGCCGATGCCTTTTCTCTTCCTCATACCGCTGCCAACATCTGGAGGCCTCTCTATGAAACGGATCTGATTTGAATGCAGATATTGATATACTCTATCGGTTCCTCTGCCGAAAAATCAATCGTTTTCGGGTAACCGCCGCTCTTAACTTTTTCATCCCTTTGCCGATATTTAACTATCTATGAAGACACAAAAGATATCATTCAAACGTGCCGCTCCTGGCATGAAACTGGCCAAGCCTATAGTGAATGAGAATGGGATGACCCTGTGTGGAGCCGGAACTGAACTCACCGCGGAACTTATAGATCGTCTTTCAAAGATGGATGTGGCTAAGATAGTCGTGGAAGGACACCCCGTGGATACCGGTGAGCCTGAAAAGGGACTGGCCCAGCATATTGAAGAGCTTAACCACCGTTTCAGAAAGGTCTCGGGAGATCCGTTGTTGCGGGAGGTAAGGGATATAGTCTTACGAAGGCTGGAGGAGAGATACGGAGAGTGAAGATCGATAGGGAAGCGGTCAGAAAGCGTGTGGAGGCCTTGAAGAGTTTTCCTACACTGCCCGGTGTTTTTGAGAAGATGAGCAGACTGATGAGTGATGCGAATACCACCGCTGGAGAGATTGCCGATGTTATAGCTACAGACCAGGCCCTTTCCGCCAAGGTGCTCAGACTGGTGAATTCCGCATTCTATGGATTTCCAGGACGTATCTCCACCATCACTCATGCCGTTATTATATTGGGATCGGATGCCCTCAAGGGTGTCATAATAAGTTCGTCAGTCTTCGATGTGATGCTCGCCAGGGGACTTTACGATCTATGGAAGCATTCGCTGGGGTGTGCGGTGGTGTCTGGTATAATCGCCAGGAAGAAGGACTACCCTGATCCGGAAGAGGTATCGGTTGCGGGTCTGCTGCATGATATTGGCAAGGTAATTCTGAAGATCGAACTTCCAGACGAATTCTTGTTGATAAACGATATCGCTTCAAGGGAGCAGATTTCCATAGGTGCTGCCGAAGAGGACTTCTTGGGATTCGATCACTCCGATGCCGGGAGTTGGCTCAGTCAAAAGTGGAACCTTCCGCGCAGCCTTTCCGATCCCATTACATACCACCACCGGCCCGGTTTGGCCAGGACTGCGCAAACCCCTACCGCTATAGTTCATCTCGCCGACGTTCTTATCAGGGCGATCGGATTTGGTTCCGGCGGTGACGATATGGTTCCGCAGATTGATAAAGGTGCGTGGGAGTCACTCGATATCTCTCGTTCTGCGCTGGAGGAGATTATCTGTGAGTCTGACGAAAAGCTGGAAGATACCGAGATTATTTCGGTAGATGGAGATAGCGGGACGTGAATCAGAACAAGCAGAGGATCCTTATTGTCGCGGAAGACCCCTCTGTGGGGGAAAGAATAAAAAAGCTGCTTGGGCAAGGGAGAAAGGACCTGATAGTTTATGCCGTGGAGTCCTCTCTCCAGGCGATTGATTCTATCTACGGGGATCCCCCGGACCTGATCATGATCGACAATTCACTGGAAGAGGGTGGCGGGAGGGTCCTGTGCAACAGGGTAAAGACGGATCAAGTCTTCGGTCATCTGCCGATTATATTGATGGTGGATATAGAGGGTGGTCTGTCGTTGTTGGATTGGGAGTCCACCTATATAGATGACTATGTACACATACCCATTGATGTAGAGGAATTAATATCCAGGGTTTCCTTGACATTTGCGAGGACCAGAAGGGTATGGGATGCCAATCCACTTACACGCCTTCCGGGAAATCATTCAATCATGAAAGAAATGCAACGGCGTATAGATGGAGGGTTATGTTTTGCGGTTGGTTACGCAGATCTCGACAACTTCAAGCCCTTTAATGACAAGTATGGTTTTTATAGGGGGGATGAGGTGATAAAGATGACGGCCCGCCTGCTTACGAATACCATCCGTGAACTCGATTCTGCGGATGCGTTTGTAGGCCATATAGGGGGAGATGACTTTGTATTCATAGTTCCGCCTGACAGTCTCGACGGCGTGTGCAGGGAGATAATAAGAAACTTCGATATGATTATTGGCAATTTTTATGACGAGGAAGACCGGGTCAGGGGGTATATAGGCTCAAAGAACAGGAAGGGGGAGGAAGAGCGGTTTTCAATCTTGTCGATCTCCATAGGGGTGGTGACCAATGAGAGAAGGGACATAAGGCATATCGGCGAAATCAGTACTATAGCCACCGAGATGAAGGCATATGCGAAGACCGTAAAGGGGAGTAACTACTTTAAAGACCAGAGAGCGGAAAGCGGGAAAGTATACGGCTAGAGTGTCGATCGCGCCTTGACACCGTTTTGTCTTATATAAGGAAGCGAAACCGTCATGAGCCTTGGGCTCACAAAGGGGCATGAAAATATGGTGCGAGCAGTATCCTCCTTTGAGTAAGATAGGTGGCATCAATATTCATCACAAGGA
>WGFD01000056.1 GCA_015492395.1 Deltaproteobacteria bacterium
CTTATAAAGAGAAGTTTGTCGGAGTCACTCTTCCGGGACCGTATCAATGCCGGTGTAGTCCTGACGGGAGGTTCGGCGAATATGAGCAACTTGGAGGGGGTCGCTGAGAGTGTCTTCGACTGTCCTGTGAGGATCGGGCTTCCCGGAGGGGTGAAGGGCATGACCACCGAGATCAGGGATCCCATGTATGCCACGGGCGTAGGTCTTGTGCTGTGCGGCGAGAAGGAGGGAAGGGGCTCTTTAAAAGGAGATTACAGCACAGACAGGATCCGTTCATGGGTTGGCGATAAGATGGGCTGGTGGTTCAGGAGGCTTATCTACGAGTATGACCTAGGCGTTTCGCTCTAGAGATTTTAGCCGGATATCCGGTTAGGTCTTTAGGGCGATAAGATACCGCTTTATCCACACTTCTGTTTATAATCCTGTGGATATATACTCTCCCCGTAGTATAAGATCGCGATTCATCCGTGCAAAACGGACAACTGCATAAAAACTGTACATTGAAGCGGTATCAGCCGGGCATGAGATGAAGGCCGGAGTGTAAGGTGAACCTCCTCTTTGGGAGGGCGCTTTTCGCTATATTTCCTTTATAACCATGCAGAGCGCCATATGCCCGCCTAATAGATATATGGGAAAGAGGAGTCCCTTTCCGTCTTCAGGCAGTTCGTTTCCTTCGGCGGCAATATTAAGTACCTCCGGAGGAGCGATCTCTATCTTCTTACCCAGCTGTGCGGCCTTGGCTGCGATATTGCCACAGACTATATTTGCAAACTCCATGACGGTATCGTCCATTACCTCGTCCGGTTCATTCGCGACATCTTTCTCCTCGAGTATTGCTTTGGCGATGAGCTCCCTTATACTGGAGGAGACCGCGAACAGGTAACAGGCGCTTATATCACCTGATAGGCCTATGGAAGCGACGGTATCACTGTGATCGATACGGTCGACGACTTCACACTGTCCCGGTTTGAAGGTCAGACCGACTATCCTGGTGACCATTTTGTAGGTTAGGTCGACCGATACCTCGATGAGTTCGCCGTATGGGGTGTTACAGGGGATTGTTACCTTTTCTATCACGTACGGCGCCTGGTCTTCTTTGAAGCTGTCCAGGTAACCCTGGAGGTCCTCCCGTTGTATCGCTCCGACCTTGACCAGGGCCTCTCCGATATAGAGGTGACTGTTTTTCTGCTTTGTGATGACCTGGTCGATCTCCTTGCCGGTCATGATGCCGAGCTTCTCGCACATATCCCCGAAGCGGAGGTCTTCCGAGCGTTGGGCCTCTTGCACACGTTTGATGTCGGATTCATTTATAAGGCCCATGGAGAGGGCCATCTCACCGAACTTGAGATTTACGGATTCCTGTAAGGCGATGGCCTTCAGGATGTCTTCCCCTGAGATCACTCCCTTTTCCGCCAGAAACTGCCCGAAGAATTTAACTGCCATTTTAGGCCTCCTTTGTTGGATTCGGAGAGGGGTGCTCGCGATCAGCCGGTTTACAACCTGGTAAGCTTCTCTATCACCTCATCCGATTCGAACGGCTTTGAGATGACATCACGTGCGCCCAGCTTTATCGCCTCGATATATTTGTCGCCGACACCCCCCAGCGAGGTGACCATTATGACCTGGATCCCTTTGTTCATGGTCTTCAGTGTCCTCAGTGTAGTCAGACCGTCCATCTCCGGCATGTTCATGTCCATACAGATGATGTCTGGGCGTTCGGCCTGGTACATCTTGATCGCTTCCAGACCGTTCCTGGCATGGCCGATAACCTCAAAATCACCGGAGTCGGCTAGGATCTTCTGGAGCTGACGACTGACTGATATGCTGTCGTCCACAATCAGAACCTTTTTCATGGCGGTTCCCCCTCATTGAATGCGTTCATTCGCAAAAACGATAGGCGGCGGATTTATCGTATTTATCGGTGCGTGATGACTATACCTTGAGGAGAAAAACGGTCCTTGCTTGGAGTTGTCTCCTGCGTTATGGTTTCGACCCGCAGGCGCAGCCAGGAAAGGCCGGTTGCATGGGGCTTTACTCTCCGACGTATCTTGTCTGAAGGTTTTATAGAAGGGTCATTTCAGAACAAAGATTCAAGAAGCGGTGTTTCCCTTCCGATATATATGGTGCAATGGTCAGTTGATACCCTTGGATGGCATAGACACTATGGCTTCGATGCAATTAAGAGCCCCCGTGGCATTTGAAAGTCTCTATAGGAAGAGATCGTGGAGAAAGATAGGCGTCGGTTTCGCCTATCTTACGATGTACATTGCCTTGGTGGCCACATCCCTTTATATAGGTCTGTGTATTTACAGTGCATTCTATTCACCTACCGTAGGTATGAAGTTTTATAGGTTCGGAGGATCCTTCGTGATGATCATGTGGAATCTCTTTGCGACGTTTGCTATCACAAGGGTGTTAGGACCCGCCTACTATGAATTCGATGAGATAGACAGTGAGAGGTACAGGGAGTTTCGAAGGGTTGCGGATAAGCATCCTACCATTAAGACCTATCTCTTCAAGCTCCTGGATACGCAAAAGGAGATTACCTACGGTAATTACGAAGATGTATGTGTTTGGCTATATCTTTCGAAAGAGGCTGTTTAGTGAAGTGCGAGTCTATATTAATGGAGAGTGGTTCCGTAATCCCGTCTGCTTCACAATGGTAGAAGTATCTTTTCAATGAAGAGATCCGTTTCTCGACCCCAATCCACCATCAAAAGAATAGAAAAACCTCGTTGACCCCTTAAGTAGGGGGAGATAGAATGTGTTAGCGAAACCGTCATGAGCCTTGGGCTCACAAAGGGGCATGAAAATATGGTGCGAGCAGTATCCTCCTTTGAGTAAGATAGGTGGCATCAATATTCATCACAAGGA
>WGFD01000057.1 GCA_015492395.1 Deltaproteobacteria bacterium
CTGGCGTTTACGGATTGATGAAGGTTGGACGATAAGAGCCGTATGAGATGAGAGTCTCACGTACGGATCTGTGAGGGCCTGAGGGGGAGGTTCCCTCGGGCTACTCGACAGGATGCCGGGGATGGATGGCGCCGAATTTTTGTCCAGGGTGAGAGAGGTTTCTCCCGATACGGTGCGTATCTTGCTGACCGGTTATGCCGATCTCCGGTCCGCGATGAACGCCATCAACAAGGCCGGCGTCTACCGGTTTCTCACCAAACCGTGGGATGAAGAGAATCTGAAGCATACAATACAAGAGGGCCTGGACCATTTCGTCCTCTTGCAGGAGAATCAGCACCTTCTTAAGCTCGCGAGAGAACAGAACGTAAAGTTGGTCGACCTGAACACCAATCTGGAGCATAAAGTGACCACGCGCACCGAGGAACTTCGCCAGGTCTTTGCCCAGTTGGAGCTTAACTATAGCCGTCTTGACAAGACATTTATCGATTCGATAATGCTTTTTGCCAGCCTCCTCGAGTTGAGATACACCTTTGCCGGCAGCCATTCGACCCGCGTGGCGCGTTTGTCTATGGGTGTGGGAAAGAAGTTGGGCCTGCCGGAAGGGGAGATGAAGACCCTCCAGGTAGCTGCGCTGCTGCACGATATAGGGAAGATAGGAATATCGGAGAAGTTGCTAAAGAGGCCGTTTGCCATGCTTTCGAAGATGGAGCGTGAGATATTGATGCAACACCTGGAGACAGGCTATCAGCACCTGCAGTTGGTTGATGGCCTCAAAGAAGCGTCCCGCTTGATAAAGAGCCACCATGAGAGGATCGATGGCAGCGGATATCCGGATGGCCTTGTGGGTGATGAGATAGAACTTGGGACCATGATTCTGGCCGTTGCGAACGATTACGACACCCTTATCCATGGAATGCTGTTGGATGGTGAATGGACTGAGCAAAAGGCTCAGCAATTCCTGTTGGATGCCAAGGGAAAGTGGTATGGTTCCGAAGTGGTTGATGCCTTTCTCGCGTCTCTTAAGGAAATATAGCCTCCACGAATTAATAGTATGCGACGGAGTAGTCCAAGCAGCTTGGTACAGGGAGCATTCACTTGCCAACACCACAGCAAGCTGCGGGGGATGCCTGCCTGCCAATCTTGGCAGACAGGTCAATCCTGGTGGACAGGTGCCGGTGCCACGGCAGACGGGCGCTCGCTATACATGTTCAATGGATAGACCCTTCCTCATATCTATTCAATGTTTCCGGATAGAGGCTTTTCCTCTATACCCCTCTTCAGGAGTTCGTTATATATGTACGGCTTGGTGCCCTTAGGCACCGTTGGGTCATTGTAAAGATCCTTCAGGTCGGTGGACTTCATGCCTGCCAAGAAGCCGACGGTATTTTGCAGGAGCGTCCTATTGTTACGGATCAAGGCATATCTCAAAGGGTATCGCAGAGACCACTTTGGATGAGTGGCGATCATGTTGATCGCCGGCAGTGAAGTCAGTGGAGAGTACATAGCCTTATGAAGATGTGCTTCGGTTAATTGTGGATTGTCGAGGCAGTTCCGGATGGTGTCGTCGTTATCCTCCTGCAAGAGCCTCAGTACTATATTACCACTTCCCCTTCGCGCCAGAGTCTTCTTTATGCCCGGTGGTAAGGAGGGTATCCGCTCCACAATCTCTAACTCCACTTTCTTCTTCACGTTTCCGGCTATGTGGTGATTCCTGGCAAGATCGGCAAGATCAAATATCCTGAGTTTTTTCAGCATGGCTATGGCAACCCTGCTCGGAGTCTTGGGATTATTGCATACTGCAGACAATAGGCCGTGAGAGTCTCTCCATCTCTTATCATTCGCGAGGGTTGTCAGTATCTCGGATGCAAGATCCCTCCTGCCGGCCATCGCGATGGCCATGTCTTCGGTAAGGTTCCTGTTGAGGATCAGAATGGATAGAACATCCGCAGAGGTGCTGTAGATAACCTTCATAAGATCCTCAGGTTTATCAGATGAGGCCAGTTTGATCTCATTCCGCATGGTACGGCTGCCTTTCTTCTTAAGGAACCTCTGGACAATCGAAGATCCCTGTAGCGAAATACAGGGAATAGTCTCGCCGGGCATATTCGTCCATAAATCGTTAACTATATCCTTGTATCATTGGAGATCAAAACATGTCCAACCTTTACGTATATATTATGACATACGCTTATATCTTTCCAGTCCAACTCCAATAATTTCCTCTCCATTCGCGCCTGTTCCGTATCTGTTCTTGCCTTGACATCATTTGCGAACTGTAATACTCTCTTAATTGGTTTTTATCCGGAAAGGGCCCTTTCGTGCAATCTCTGCGACAACCTGTTGGATTGTTTGTGCGGTGTACAGGCGGACACCTCCGCACAATCCATCGATCCCCTCAATCTTACATGGAATTGTTCCTTTCCGGATTGAGAATGTGAAGTGGCAGATATCCCGTATATCCGGGGACTCCCCGCGGCTTGCTCCGAAAGTTTTGACCCCGGGCACTCTGTGTTGTGTGAGGAGGCCGATTATAATCCTTAACTCAGAATAGTTAAGGGCATGCTTTAAGATTGGACATTTTATGCCGATACCGTCCATATATGTGTTTTGACAACTAGAGATAAAATACCGTTCTCTGAGCAGCCACAAGGAGGTAATCTGAAGACCGGATGATAAAGGGACTGAAGATAATCAACATCGTTATGGCGCTGTCCGTGGTCTCTATATCGGCCCTTCTGGTGAAGGATTATCTTGTCTATAGATTCAACCCGCAGCATGAAAAAGGGGGTGTCGGCACAATAGGATACAGGACGATTGCGAAGCACCCCCTTATGTATTACCGTGGAATAGTGGAAACACCGGCCTTTTCCACCGCGATTAATAAACTGATACCGATTACACCGCCGGGGGCTGGTGAAGCTGCCGGAGGGGATGCAGTGAGCCTCCCAAAGGACCTTCTATTGATGGGCACCGTGGTTGGTTTGGGTGGTTATGCCGTCTTTGAGAAGAAGGGGAATGGGAAGGAAGAGATCTTTAAGGTTGGTGACGATGTGTTTGGATCGGGCATATTGAAGGCAGTGAGAAGAGAAGAGGTTGTCCTCCTGATGGATGGGCGGGAGATGGTCTTTGAGATTCCGACAGAGAGGCTTCAACTCCTCCGTGCGAGAAACCGATTCGCGAACGGAATGCGTGATGACAATAGAGGTGCTGTCAACCCGTTCCCTCTATCCGCGCAGACCCAGAGATTATCCAAGAAGGTCGGGAAGGATGAGTGGCTGATAGACAGAAAGGCGGTATTGAAGGCCGTTGAGGATATGGGGCAGATCTTGAGTGATGCCAGGCTGACACCCAACCTGGTAGAGGGTAAGGTTAATGGATTCCGTATCACTGAGATAAGGAGAAGGGGTGTCTTTGATGCGATAGGTCTTAAGAACGGTGACATACTTGTAAGTGTGAATGGTTATGCCATAGACGGTCCGGAGAAGGCGGTTCAGGTGCTTTCGGGTCTAAAGGGCGAGACTAACATAGATCTTGACGTCATACGTCGCGGCCGGAAGATGAGCTTCCACTACCAGATGAAGTGAAGAGGGAATACCTATGATATCCAAGTCTTTTATGCGGCATACCTTTCATCTTTTTATCCTGTTCGTACTCCTGGCCGTTGCTGCGGCGCAAGATGTTCCGGCTGAGGAAGGGACAGGAGTACGGCGCGCTGTAAACAACCATCTGGGTGTGGCTGAAGAGGAAGAGATCAATATAAATTTTGTCGATGTCGACATTGCAACACTGATCAAGTTTGTGAGCGATGTGACGGGAAAGAACTTCGTCTATGATGAGAAGGTACGGGGGAAGGTGACGGTCATAGCGCCTACGAAATTGTCCGTAGAAGAGACCTTCAGCCTCTTTACATCTATATTGGAGCTTAAGGGGTTTACCCTTATTCCCACGGAGAGTGCCTACAAGATCATCCCGTCGGCCATGGCTAAGCAGGGCAGTACCGAAATAGTCGAAGAGCAGGTACGGAGGTTTGATGAGACGTATATAATACGTCTCGTGCCTTTGGATCATGTCTCGGCCCAGGAGGTATTGCAGTTATTGAGACCACTTATTTCAAGGAATGGATATATCGCTTCTTTTAATCCAAAGAACGCGTTGATAGTCGTGGATACAGCGCTGAATATAGAGAAGATCCTTCGCATAATAGAAGTCGTTGACAAGGGTGTGGAGGGAGAAGGGTTTGAGTTCATATACCTCCGGTACGCCGATGCCGATGCGGTCAGCAGGATACTTGGCCAGGTTGTAGGTCAGGTAGGCACTTATAAGCCGCAGAAAGGCAAAGTCCCCGCCGCACCGCCCTTCCAGGGGAGGTCTTTCCAGGGGGGCGGAGTGAAGATAATACCCGATTCAAGGCTGAACGCCTTGATCATCGTTGGACCTTCCGCCCAGATCGAGGAGTATAAGAGGTTTATTGCGGCACTGGATGTGGAGTTGCCTGCCACCAGCAGCCATATAAATGTACATTACCTTGAGAATGCGGATGCGGAGGAACTGGCCAAGGTCCTTGAAGGAGTGATTAAGACGGGCAACAGCGCCAAACCTGGCGGCACAAAGAAGATTGCGCCCCCTACCGAATTCAGGGACAGGATTGCAATAACACCGGATAAGGGGACCAACTCCCTCGTTATAATAGCCTCACCTTCCGACTATCAGAACCTGGTACAGGTCATCAAGAAGCTTGACAGGAGACCCAAACAGGTATTTGTGGAGGCCATGATAACAGAGGTTTCAATCGACAAGGCATTGGACCTTGGCAGTAGATGGAGGGCTACAGGGACGAAGGGAGGAGAGCCCGTAGCGATAGGCGGCGTGGGAACGGTTGACTCATCGGCGATCCAGACCATAATCAACGGCATGACTGGACTGACCGTCGGTGGGCTGGCAAACTTCATAACCGTCCCTGTTACCACTTCCGATGGTTCCAGCTTCGACCTCACCGCCCCAGGCTTCGCCGCCCTCTTCAGCCTCGCAGAGTTTAAGGATGTCATAAATGTCCTGTCTACACCACACATCCTTACCAGCGACAACAGTGAGGCTGAGATAATGGTGGGTGAGAACGTCCCATTCATAAGTAAGTTTGAGAGGGAGGCGACCTCAGCAAACCAGCCGGTGCTTCAGTCTATTGAGAGAAAGGATGTGGGCATAACCCTCAATATAAAGCCGCAGATAAGCGAGGGCGGGTATGTGAAACTCGACATATACCAGGAGATATCCGCGCTGTCGACATCGGCCGTGCAGGCGGCGGATATTATAACCGCCAAACGTTCTGCGAAGACCTCCGTGGTCATTAAGGACGGACAGACGGTAGTCATTGGAGGCCTCATCCAGGAGAGGAATATAAACAACGTAACGAAGGTGCCGTTACTTGGTGATATCCCCATCATTGGCTGGCTCTTCAAGTACAATATCAAACAGAAACAGAAGACCAACCTTCTTGTCTTCCTCACTCCGCACATAATAAAGGACCTCGGAGAGCTTGATGATATCAAGAAGATGAAGGAAGGAGAGTATGACAGCGGGAGGGAAGATAGAGAGGGTGGAAAAGAGGCGACCGATAAGGAGGATGGAGATGGCTGAAACGGTGAAGAGACTCGGTTGTCCCGATCTGGACGAGATCGCCGATGAATCGGTGGATCCGGCCCTTCTCGAGAAGATTCCCCTGTCATTCGCGAAGGGAAACCTGGTACTTCCGTTGAAGAGGGTGGATGGAAAGGTCCTGGTTGCGTTTGCCGAATCCAAGGGTATATTTGCGCTTAACGACCTTGAACGCCTGCTCTCAGCCCCTGTTACCCCCGTACTTGCCAAGAAAGGCTATATCCTGGATGCGATAAACAGATTCTATGACAGGCTTTCCGGCTCCGCGCAGGAGGTCATAGACGGTCTCAACGGCGACAGCCTGGAGTCGATCGTCACTGAGTGGGAAGAGCCAAGGGACCTGTTGGAGCTTACGGATGAGGCCCCTATCATAAGGCTGCTAAACTCCCTTCTCTTCCAGGCCGTAAAGGAGAGGGCTAGCGATATCCATATCGAGCCTTATGAGAGGATCGTTGAGGTGAGATTCAGGGTGGATGGGGTTCTCTATCCCGTCCTTACCATCCAGAAGACGATACAGGAGGCCATCGTATCGCGTGTGAAGATTATGTCCAATCTCGATATCGCGGAGAAGAGGCTTCCCCAGGATGGGAGGAGCAGGCTGCTCATAGCCGGTAAGGATATAGATGTGAGGGTCTCTATTATACCGACGTCCTTTGGAGAGAGGGTTGTGCTGAGGCTTTTGGACCGCAAGGGGGGTATTATAGATTTTGCACACATTGGCTGTTCCAGTGAGCATATAGAGGTCATGGAGTCCCTCCTTTCGAGGAATAGCGGCATAATATTGGTGACGGGGCCTACAGGTTCTGGAAAGACGACGACACTCTATGGGGCCCTTAACAGGGTAAACTCTACGGAAAGAAATATTATAACCGTAGAGGACCCTGTGGAGTACCAATTGAAGGGGATCGGTCAGGTACAGGTAAACCCGAAGATAGGTCTGACATTCGCCAACGGTCTGCGTTCGATACTGAGACAAGATCCGGATGTTATTATGGTCGGGGAGATAAGGGATACGGAGACGGCGGAGATAGCCATCCATGCCTCTTTGACCGGTCACCTCGTCCTCTCCACACTCCACACAAATGACGCGCCGACTGCGGTGATAAGACTTATAGACATGGGTATCGAGGGATTTCTAGTCGCCTCCTCCCTGTCGGCAGTGGTGGCTCAAAGACTTGTGCGTGTCCTGTGCAATTACTGTAAGGAGTCATATGATCCGGGAGTCCAGGAGCGCTCCCTCTTTAACCGGGATATCGCCGAACTCTGGCGTGCGGTCGGCTGTGAAAGGTGCTTTAATACCGGTTATCATGGCAGGACCGGGATATTCGAACTGCTCGTTGTGGACGAAGGTATCAACCACATAATACTTAAAGAGCCGGATGCTGCAAGACTCAGGGAGTATGCCGTTTCGAAGGGGATGCTTACACTGAGGGATGACGGCTTCGAGAAGGTGTCGTCGGGCGTGACAAGCCTTGAAGAGGTATTGAGGGTTACTCATACGGAATAGGCTGACGGCTCATTATCGGTAATGAGTGGCCCTACGGATAAGGGGGGGATAAGAGCACACGACGAGCGCCTTTCTGCGTGCGGTTTACCCGCGCAGGTAGCCATTTCGGCAGTGTGCCGTGGTGATCTCCAGTTCGGTTTTTTGTGCGTTCATCTATTATATCGAGGGAAGAATGCCGACTTACAGATATAGAGCCTATGATGGTAGTGGCAGGGAGATCGCCGGTCAACTTGACGCCATCGGTCACAAGGACGCCCTGCAGAGGCTTAGGAAAGACGGCCTCTATCCGAGTGAGGTTGCCGAATCCACTGCGGGGAGCAAGGCACGCAAGAAGGTCTCGTCGTGGGAGCTCGCCATTACAACGAGACAGTTGGGGACACTCCTGGCATCAGGTGCGACCCTCACCGAGGCGCTCGGGGTACTCTCCGAGGAGGAGGGAAACCACAGGCTCAGGTCTATCATATCAAAGGTAAAAGACGACATAACCGAAGGCGCCTCCTTGGCTGCGGCCATTGAAGACTATCCGGACGTATTCTCCGGTATCTACAGGGGTATGATATCGGCTGGAGAGGCCAGCGGTTCTCTCGATGTTGTGCTGTCGAGACTCGCGGACTACCTTGAATCGAGGGCAAAGATTATGCAGGAGGTCCGCTCCGCGATGGTATACCCCTCTTTGATGGTATTGGTAAGTTTCGGTGTGCTGTCATTCCTCTTCATATTTGTCATTCCTAAGATCACCAGGATCTTTGAAGACACCAGGAACTCGCTGCCGCTTATTACCACTGTACTGTTGTGGCTTGTGGACATCGTAAGAGGTTACTGGCCGGTGATTACCCTTTCGATGGTGGCGGTTGTCTTTGGTGTGAGACAGTACCTTAGAAGACCTGGCGGCAAGGTGGTGCTGGACAGGGTATCATTAAAGATCCCGTGGTTCGGTAGACTCGTAACCCACTTCCATATTGCAAATATGACAAGGACATTGGGTACCCTGTTGAAGGGTGGGCTGCCTATGCTTAAGGCACTGGAGTTGACAAAGAAGGTCTTGAACAACAGCGTCTTCGATGAGATCCTGGACAAGGCTAAGGAGGATGTCATGGGAGGGACCTCCCTCTCTGTCAGCCTGAAGGGATTTGCACTCATTCCTCCTATAGTAGTACATATGATTATCGTTGGAGAGAGGGGTGGGAACATCGATGATATGCTTCTCAAGGCCTCTGACACATACGGTCAGGAGGTCGAGACTGGAATAAAGCGGGCCTTAAGTCTGATGGAGCCCCTCATGATCATAGTTATGGGTGTGGTTGTCGGCTTTATAGTCCTGGCCATACTCCTGCCTATCTTCCAGCTCAACCAGGTTATGAGGTAGGCGTACCTAAGAAAGATCTGATTTATTCGGAGGTTTCTTGATATTCCTGAACATGCAAGGTGAGCACCTGCCCGCCAGGATTGGCAGGCGGGCAGGAAGGCATTTCCAGCAGCCCGCTGCGGTGTTCAATACTACAACCATAGGGGAGGCTCGACATGTACGACTTGATAATAATCGGAGGCGGACCCGCCGGTCTCACGGCGGCCATATATGCACTGAGGGCAAAGCTTGACACCGTTCTGTTGGAGAAGGAACTTGTAGGGGGGCAGATAGCCTTGAGCGATGTGATCGAGAACTACCCTGGGTTTCCATCACTGAGCGGGGCTGAACTCATGGAAAAGTTTGAGGCACAGGCAAAGGGACTGGGACTTGAAGTTACGCTTGCTGGGGTGGAGACGATTGAGGACAGGGGTTCCACGAAGCTGCTAAAGACCTCGGAAGGCGAACTTATGGCTAAGGCCGTAATAGTTGCCACAGGCGCAAAGCCTCGCAGACTGGGTGTGCCGGGTGAAAGGGAGCTTACAGGCAAGGGCGTGTCCTACTGCGCCACGTGCGACGGTCCTTTCTTCAGGGACCAGAGTGTGGTGGTGGTCGGGGGTGGGGATACGGCCGTGAAGGAGGCCGTCTATCTCTCCAGGATCGCCAAGAAGGTCTATAT
>WGFD01000058.1 GCA_015492395.1 Deltaproteobacteria bacterium
CCCTGCGCTCTTAAGACCTGGACGGTTTGATAAGCACATCGTTATCGAAAGGCCTGGCTGGAAGGAGCGCAGGGCGATACTGGAGGTGCATATAAAGGGCAAGCAACTGGAAGACGACATCGATCTCGACAGGATAGCGCGCGGCACCCCCGGCATGACAGGCGCCGACATCGAAAATCTGGTGAATGAGGCCGCGCTTACGTCCATACGGAAGAACAAGGAAAAGATAGGGATGGACGATTTCGAAGAGGCGAGAGACAGGATTCTGATGGGGGCGTTAAGGGAGGACACCATAAGCGATCTGGAGAAGGAGATAACAGCCTATCACGAAGCCGGACACACTCTGGTGGCATGGGAACTGCCGAATACGGATCCGGTGCACAAGGTCAGCATACTGCCACGCGGCATGGCCATGGGCGCCACACAACTACTGCCCGATGAGGACAGGCACTACTACCCGAAAAGCTATCTTGTGAGCAGATTAAGCGTCGCCATGGCCGGGAGAGTGGCTGAGAAGCTCACATTCAACGATGTAAGCACCGGCGCCCAGAATGATCTGAAGGAGGCTACCTCCTTGGCCGAAAAGATGGTGGCACAGTGGGGGATGAGCGACAAGGTCGGCCCGATAAACCTTGGCCGGGGAGAAGAACACCCCTTTCTGGGCAGGGAACTCACGCTGCCGAAGAGGTACAGTGAAGACATGGCATGGCTCATGGACCAGGAGATCCATAAACTGGTGCTGGATGCCGAAGCCAAAGCGGAGGCAATCCTTACGGAGAAGCATGATCTCCTCAAAAAACTCGCCGAGGCCCTTATGAAGGAAGAGGTGCTGGAGAGAAAGGATGTTCAACGGATACTAGGGAAGGCACAGAATTAGCCTTGACTGGGATCTTTGCGGGGGTTAATAAAGTTGCAGTCTCCTAAGCTCAGCTTCGATAAACTCTTTGACCGCGCGCCTGATCCCTTCATCCTTGAAGACCAGCTCTATCCCGGACCCGCCGAAGAGGTTCTCGTCTCCGCTCGTCTGTGTACTCCATTTGACCACCCCTTTTACATCCAACAACTCATCGCTGTCCGGCAGGGAGAACTTGACATGCACGACGGTGCCTGGTTCCATCTGATTCTTGGTATGAAGGAACATCCCATTCGTGCTGAGATTCAATATGTAGCCGTGATAGGCTGTTTCACCGACTGCATAGTCGACCGGCATAGATACAGGGACCCTCTGCGTCAACCTCTCCACCCTGTCGGGGAAGAGAAGCTGGTTGACCCTGTGTATGATCTGTTCAGGACCGTATGACTTGGTCATCAACCCTTTGGCATGCAACTCCTTGAGCCTTTTCAGGATCTGTGTGGGTTCGTATACACCGGTTATGACAAGCACGGGGAACCTGTCCGCCATATCATTGTCACGAAGCCATTCCAGTACCCCGAAGCCGTCGACATTTGGCATCTGCAGATCCAGTATCAAGAGATCGGGTGATTCAGCGCCGATCTTCAGATCACTGATGACGTCCATACCGTCATTGACGACCAAAACCCTATGGCCCGCCTCGGTCAATATATCGCTCAGCTTTATTCTGAAGAATTCACTGTCGTCAGCGACTAGTATCTTTTTCGATGTCTTGGTTATCATGTGTCAGTCGATCGTACATCAAGAAAGGACATGTCAACCTCCAACAGTTGTCCCTGAGCATCGATGCGAGACCATATCTAATGGAAGCCGGGCACTCTAAGCCACTTCTTTTTTGTACTCACACTCCTTGTTGGGACAGCCCTTGACAACGGTTCCGTTCTTCCTGATGTATTTCTCAACAAGCATAGGATAGCCGCACTCGGGGCAACTCTCCTGTAAAGGCCGCTGCCAGGTGGCGTATGTACACTTGGGATACATGGAACAACTGTAAAAGACCTTTCCCCTCTTCGAGCGCCTTTCCACCATATCGCCCCCGCAACCCTCCACAGGACATTTGACACCCGTGGAGATGGCCTTGGCGGCCTTGCAGTTAGGATAGTCCGAACAGGCAAGAAATTTGCCGAACTTCCCCGTCTTTACGATCATGGGCTTTCCGCACTTGGGACAACTCTCTCCGGTCTTCTCCCTTTCAAGGACCTTTACCTTTCCCTCCTCCATGACAAACTCCTTGGTATTCCTGCAATCAGGGTACCCGCTGCAGGCAAGGAACTGTCCCATCCTGCCCCATTTGATTACCATTCCCCTGCCGCACTTCTCGCAGCCGATATCCGTGGGGATCTCCTCCCTCTTCACATCCTTCATCTCCACCACAGCCTTATCCAGAAGGGCCTTGAACAGGCCATAAAATTCATTCATAACATTGATCCATCCCAGATACCCGGCGCCTATCTTGTCCAACTCCTCCTCCATATGCGCCGTAAACTCGACATCCATTATCCTCGGGAAGCTCTTGACCAGGAGGTCGGTCACAAGGACGCCAAGTTCGGTAGGCATAAACTGTTTGTTCTCTTTCTTGACATATTCCCTGTCTTGGATGGTCGACAGGATAGCGGCGTACGTAGACGGACGGCCTATGCCCTTTTCTTCCAGTTCCTTAACGAGTGAAGCCTCGGTAAAGCGCGGGGGCGGTTGCGTGAAGTGCTGTTTAGGTTCCAGGTTCAACAACTCAAGGGGATCGCCCTCGGACAGCGGCGGAAGAATGATGCCGCCTCCCTCCTCTCCATTCTCCTCTTTGGCGGCCGAATAGACCTTCGTAAAGCCTGGGAACTTCATTACCGAACCACCGGCCTGGAATATGTATACCCCCCGTTTACGGGACGGCCGTTCCGCCCTTATCTGGACGGTGGTCTGATCAAAGACGGCGGCGTTCATCTGCGATGCAACGAACCGGTCCCATATAAGACTGTAAAGCTTAAAAAGATCCTTACTCAGATCTTTCTTCACATGTGAAGGCGTATACTTAAAGTACGTCGGTCTTATCGCTTCGTGGGCGTCCTGCGCCGCCTTCCTGCCCTTATAGACCCTAGGCTTAGACGGCAGATAGTCCTTTCCATACCGGGATGAAATAAACTCCCTGACATCCTGCACCGCCTGCGAAGACACCCTGGTTGAGTCCGTCCTCATATAGGTTATCAGACCGACAGAGCCCTCTTTGCCGAGTTCGACCCCTTCATACAACTGCTGGGCGAGCATCATGGTCTTTTTTGCGGTAAACCCGAGTTTTTTAACGGATTCCTGTTGCAGCTTACTGGTTATAAACGGCGGCAGCGGGTTTCTTTTCTTCTCCTTCTTTTCGACGGAAGCAACGGTATACCGGACCCCATCAAGGTCCTTCAAAACCCCATCAACCTCACCCCGCTTGCCGAGCTTCAGCTTCTTCCCATCTTTTTTTGCCAGCTTGGCATGAAAGACGGCGTCCATCTTCTTGTCCCTGAACTCCGCCGTAATGCTCCAGTACTCCTCCGGCTTGAATGCGGTGATCTCATCTTCCCTCTCACATATCAGCCTCACAGCCACGGATTGAACCCGCCCGGCGCTCAACCCCCTTCTGACCTTCTTCCAGAGAAGGGGGCTTATCTCGTACCCGACAAGCCTGTCCAATACACGCCTCGCCTGCTGGGACTCATACTTGTTCCTGTCCAGCCGCAACGGCTTGCTTATGGCATCGCGGACGGCGTGCTCCGTGATCTCATTAAAGAGCACCCTGAAGACCTTGGCACCGCAACCATTCAACTCCTCCGCCACATGCCACGCTATCGCCTCACCTTCCCTGTCAGGGTCGGGTGCCAGATATACCTTGTCGACATCCTTGGCCCTCTTTCTTATCTCCGACACTATCTTGGATTTGCCCTTTATTACAAGGTATTCCGGCTTGAAGTCGTGCTCCACGTCAACACCGAGTTTACTCTTGGGCAGATCCTTGATATGGCCAACCGTAGCGACCACCTGGAACCCTTTTCCGAGAAATTTATTGATCGTCTTGGCCTTAGCCGGCGACTCTACTATAACTAACGCCTTCTCCATCTTTCATAAAATGAATCTATATACTACGTCCTTTACTCAAAACTCGTTCCAATATTTCGACAACAGTCCGGGCATACCGGCCATATCCCCCCATCACCTGCAGCCCGGTTGCTGCCCGACGGCGGCGTAACACTTGCCTGGATACTGCTTGACCATACCTTTCAACTCCATATCCAGCAGCGTACAGAGTACATCCTGGGCGGCCAGTTCCGTTCTGTCAACTATCTCACCCACATTAAGGACATCGTCCTGCAAGACCTTATGGATCAAGATCTCTTTCCCCGCCGGCGCCATAAGTCCGCCTTCTTCCATACCTGCCCGGCAAGTGAAGGCGACACCGGAAAGTGAAAGCGACTCAAGTATATCCCGCGCGCCTTCTACGAGTATTGCACCCTCTTTGATAAGGTTATTCGTGCCACGGCTCTTCATCGACGTTACGTTACCAGGTAATGCAAACACCTCCCTGCCACTCTCCAGCGCACACCTTGCGGTTATAAGCGATCCGCTCTTCGGCGCGGCCTCGACCACAGTAACACCAAGAGACAGGCCGCTGATTATCCTGTTCCTCTGGGGGAAGTTAGCGGCATGCGGCGTTGTACCGCAGGGCAATTCGGAGAGGATGAGGCCGTTTTCCAAAATCCTTTCATACAGCCTTCTATTTTCTCTCGGATACGGCACATCTATGCCGGTACCTAAAACAGCTATAGTCTCACCCCCGACCGAAAGGGCGCCTGCATGGGCGATGGAGTCACACCCCCGGGCCATTCCGCTAACCACCACAACACCGGATGAAGCCAGGTCACAGGCTATCTCCTCGGACATCCTCTTCCCATAATGTGTCGGATATCTGGCGCCGACTACGGCAACCTTGCTGCCGGGTCGCAGCAGACCGAGGTCACCCTTGGCGTATATATAGGGAGGCGCGTCATATATACTCTTAAGCAGTGCGGGATACTCATCATCGCGTAAGGTTATGATCCTCGCCCCGTAAGCTTCAGCTTTGGATATCTCTTCATCCACATAGTCCCACTCTCTGAAATTCCTGATCGACCGGAAGATTGGGCCGGACATCCCCCCGGCCTCGCCCTTTCTGACCGACTCAAAGACCTGCGGAGGGCTACCGAACAGCTCCAGCAGGGTCTTATAGTTCTTCCTGCCTACACCTTTGACCATCCCAAGGGCAAGCCAACACCGCAGTATCTCTCTCTTATCGGTATTCATGTAATCAAAGAGTCCGTACCTGTATCCACATCTATTCTACAGATGTCCTGACCAGATCGCCTCTCCTT
>WGFD01000059.1 GCA_015492395.1 Deltaproteobacteria bacterium
GGTTCCTTAAGATTATATGTGAAAGGCCGATAACATTACCAACTCACAGGGGCGTCGCAGAATCGCCATAAGATGGCCCCTGTTGTATCCGTGTCGTATGTGCGGATAATAGATAATATTTAAAATATCACAGAGTGCGAAAAAGACTTGACAGGCGTTGGCCTCTCCCGGCAGGTTATTTTTGTTCTATTAGTTGCAAAAGATGCCTTTTCGGGGGGCGAATGACGAAAGGAGTTGAGATATGGCGATGTTATCCCTTGAGATAGTGCCTCCGGAATATCCTTATCCGTTTTAATTGAAGATGCGCAGCGAGCGCCGGCACGCGGGCATGGATTCCCGAAGCTTGCCGTTGGGTTGGCGGCCGGGTGTATATTGAAAGACCTCCCGAATATTGCTCATCGCCGGACTCGGCCTATGTGAATTGCAGCGGTCGTTCCACAGATTGCTTAAGATCGGAGACATACCTTCTCTTCCGTCATAGTCCCTCTCTCTGGTGTGTTATGTGTTCCTGGTTCCTGCCGTCTATCTACTGGATTTGTATGGCGGACGACGGTCCTGTTGGGCCCGTTTAACCCCTTTTGTCTTGACTACTACTATTAAATGGGCTAACTTAATCTACTTAAACAATTTGAGTTTGGATGTGTAAATGACTGAAACTGGTGGCGAATATCAACGGCGCTTGGACAGACTGGAGGATCTCAGGAGGTCCGGTGTCAACCCCTATCCCAATGACTTCAAGGCCGGCGACAGTTGCGGTGGAGTGAGGGAGAGGTTCGGGGAGCTGACAAAGGAGGATCTGGAGTCTTCCGGGGAGAAAGTTACCGTGGCCGGCAGAATTATGGCCGTAAGGGACTTCGGGAAGGCCTCGTTCATGAATATCCAGGATTCCAGCGGCCGGATTCAGGCATATATCAAGAGAAATCTTGCAGGGGAAGAGGTTTATAAGCTGTATAAAGGTTGCGATGTGGGAGATATAGTTGGGATTGAAGGGAAGGTCTTCCGCACCAGGACGGACGAGCTCACGATCGAAGTGGAGGCCTTCAGGCTCCTCTCGAAGTCTCTGAGGCCCCTGCCGGAGAAATGGCATGGACTAAGGGACGTGGAGACAAGGTATCGCCAGAGGTACCTGGATCTGATCGTAAACCCGGATGTGAAGGAGATATTCCTGAAGAGGACCAGGATAATGGCTCTGATAAGGGAGTTCCTTAACAAGCGCGGGTTCGTGGAAGTGGAAACCCCTATGATGCACCCCATACCCGGCGGGGCTGCGGCCAGGCCTTTTGTAACACACCACAATACCTTGGATATCGATCTCTATCTCAGGATAGCCCCGGAGTTGTACCTGAAGAGGTTGGTAATAGGGGGTTTTGAGAGGGTCTACGAAATCAACCGTAACTTCAGAAATGAGGGGGTATCGACTCAACACAACCCTGAATTCACCATGCTTGAATTCTATATGGCCTACGCTACCTATGAGGATCTAATGGCCTTGACGGAGGAGATGATAAGCTCCATTGCCATGGCGTTGCACGGCACCCTCGTGATCGAGTACCAGGGGCAAAAGGTGGATCTCACGCCGCCGTGGCAGCGTATTACAGTCAATGGGGCCATAAAGGAGTTCGGCAACACCGATGATACCATTTTTGAAGATAAGAGGGAGGCGCTGAGGTACGCCGGGAAGATAGGGCTTGATCTGCCCGAAGGCTTCAGCCACGGAAAGATAATAGTGGAGATCTTCGAGAAGGTCGCCGAACACAGGTTTATACAGCCTACATTCGTGACACACTATCCCCTTGACGTATCTCCGCTCTCCAGAAAGAGTGAAGACGACCCTGCTGTAGTGGATAGATTTGAGCTGCTGGTCTGTGGCAGGGAGATAGCGAATGCCTTCTCGGAGCTTAACGACCCGGTTGACCAGAGGGAGAGGTTCGTTCAACAGATAAGAGAGAAGGAGGCTGGAGACACCGAGGCACACTTGATGGACGAAGACTTTGTGAATGCGCTTGAATACGGAATGCCTCCGACCGCTGGAGAAGGGATCGGTATAGACAGACTCGTGATGCTGCTCGCTAACGCTGCCTCTATAAGAGACGTTATCCTCTTTCCACAATTGAAGCCTCCGGGCGGTCAATGACCTGATTATGTCCTATGAACTCTTTATTGGTCTCAGATATCTCAAGGCCAAGAGGAAGCATAGCTTCATCTCAATCATAAGCCTTATCTCCATACTGGGAGTTATGGTAGGTGTTTCTGCGCTTATCATAGTCCTCTCGGTCATGGGTGGTTTCGAGGAAGATCTGAAGGAGAAGATACTCGGCGTTAATGCGCATATAGTTGTTTTAAAGATAGGCCGGGGTATAGACGACTATCCCTCTGTGCTGGAAAAGATCAAGGAGGTGGATGGAGTTACAGGCGCCAGCCCTTTTATCTATAATCAGGTGATGCTATCGTCAAGAGGGGGGGCGCAGGGTGTGGTGGTAAGGGGGATAGATCTTGAGACGGTCGGTGATATTACTGTATTGCCGGAAAAGATTAAATTCGGCGGTATGGAGGGGCTGGATGTATCCCTTGGAGGGAAGGAAGGAGGCGGGTTGCCGGGGATCCTTATAGGAAAGGAACTTGCGAACGGTCTTGGACTGGGCGTCGGCGATGAACTCAATGTCATATCTCCACAGGGTACAGTCTCTGCAATGGGTGTATTACCCAGAATGGCCGTATTCAAGGTGGCGGGCATATTCGAACTTGGTATGTATGAATATGATTCCAATATGGCCTTCATCTCACTTGAGAACGCGCAGAGATTCTTTAGGCTGGGCGGGACCGTAACAGGTATCGAGGTCAGTATCAATGAGATATATAAGGCTGACAAGATTGCCGAGAGGATTCGGGCGCACCTGGTCGATATCGGCTCTTATTGGACAAGGACCTGGATGGAGATGAACAAGAACCTCTTTTCCGCACTGAGACTCGAAAAGCTTGCCATGTTTATCATACTGACCTTGATCATACTTGTTGCCGCGTTTAACATAATAAGCACACTGGTTATGGTGGTTATGGACAAGGGGAAGGATATAGCGATACTGAAGAGCATGGGCGCCACATCCGCCAGCATAATGCGTATATTCATGGTTGAGGGGCTGATCATAGGCCTGATAGGGACCGCGATAGGTATCCTCTTCGGCGTCACAATCGCACTTAATCTCGAGTGGCTGGTGAAGGTTATGGAGGGGGCTTTCAACTTAAAACTATTCCCGGCAAGTGTCTACTATATAGATAAGTTTCCTTCCAGAGTCGAGCCCGGCACGGTTGTAGTAGTTGCCGTCGTCTCCATAGTGATAAGCTTTCTGGCGACCCTATATCCTTCATGGAAGGCGTCGAGGCTGGATCCGGTCGAGGCGATCCGGTACGAATGATTGAATGATTACAGGGTCTTGTTACGGTGGATAGTATTACGTTGTCCAAGATGAAGGAGAAGGCAGAGATCTGCCTCTCGAAGGGAAAGCTGAAGGATGCCCTCACGGCTTACGAGGAGATAGGGAGGCATATCGTCAAGGATGCCAGGGTACCGCTCAGGATCGGGGATATCCACAAGAGATTGGGCGATAGTCGCGCGGCGGTGGATTCATACAGGCTTGCGGCGGATATATTCGCGAGGCAAGGCTTTATAGTAAAGGCGATAGCGGTATGCAAGATGATATTGGATACGGATCCGTCACAGGATGATGTTCAAAGAAGGCTTGCATGGCTGTACTCGAAGAGGGGACTGGGAACGGAAGAGTCAGGCGCTGCCAAGAAGCCCGAGACAAGCCGGCGGCCCTCTCTGAAGGTTGGAGAGGAGAAACTGCCGAGAACGCCCCTCTTTTCCGACTTCAGAAGAGGCGAGTTGATAGATATGGTGAGGAAGGTCCAGTACCATATCCTTTCACCAGGTGCCTTTGTCTTTCATGAAGGCGCCCCTGGTGACTCCATATATGTAATATCAAGCGGCATGGTAGAGATAATCGGCAGTACCGGAGAGGGAGACGAGATGGTGCTTGCCACCCTTAAAGAGGGGGACTTCTTCGGTGAGTTCGGCTTCTTCGCACACTCCAGGAGGAGATCTGCCGTCAGGGCTACCGTGGTCACCGGACTTCTGGAGATAAGAAAGGGTGATTTAAATGAGATAATCAAGAGACATCCAAGGGTGTCGAGGGTATTGGTCGATTTCTATAAGGAGCGTGTAGTCGACAGACTGATGGCATTCTCTCCGGTATTCAGGCCGCTTACACAGGAGGATAGGAGGGCTATACTGGACCGTCTTACTATAGACAGGTTCGCCGCGGGCACGAATGTAGTGAATGAGGCCGAGAGGGGAGATAAGATGTATCTGATCAAGTCCGGGCGTGTATACGTATGGACTGAGAATAAGGGCGAGGGGAGGGTTATATTGGCGGAGCTCGAAGACGGCGACTTCTTTGGTGAGATAGCGCTTACAACGGCCAGGCCAAGGATCGCGACCGTTACGGCCATTACGGATACGGAGGTCGTGACCTTCTCGGAACCTATGGTGCGTGGCGTAGTGAAGAAGTACCCCGGAACAAAGAAGGTTCTTCAGCAGGTCATGAAGGACAGGATAGGTGACATTCTGAGGGTCAAGGATCTGCCATTGGCAGGTTCACTCGTATGACTGGAACCCCCTGCGGCAAGCTGCCGGGAGTTCGCTTGCTGCACGTCTTTGATTAATTGGAGTCTTTGGGAGAAGGTGGTGGCTCTTATAAGAACGGAATCCCTCTATAAGTCCTATGGCACTGGAAGTAATGTCGTGGAGGTGTTGAAGGGCATAGATATCTCCATAGAGGAAGGTGAGGTTGTTGCCATACTCGGGGCGTCCGGGGTGGGTAAATCGACCTTCATGCATATTATCGGCGGATTGGACAGGCCGACAAGTGGAGAGGTGATATATAAGGATAACTACATATTCAAACAGTCCGCGAAGAACCTCGCGTCCTTCAGAAACCGGATGGTCGGCTTTGTGTTTCAGATGCATTACCTGCTGCCTGAATTTACCGCCATGGAAAACGTCATGATGCCGGCCCTGATAGGCGGAGAGGGTATGGCCTCCGCCGCAGCAAGGGCGATGGATATACTCGGTGAGGTGGGACTTGAGGGCAGACTCAAGCATAAACCCGGGGAACTCTCCGGCGGCGAGCAACAGAGGGTGGCAATAGCCAGGGCACTGACGCAGAAGCCTAATGTCCTGCTTGCGGATGAGCCCACCGGCAACCTGGATACTAACACGGGTAACGAGATATTCAAGCTGCTCCTAAGGATCAATGCCGGGATGGGAACCACTATGGTAATAGTAACACACAATGAAGCGTTGGCCGGTATGATGTCCCGAAGGTTGAGGATGGTCGATGGGAGGATATATGAAGAAAAAGAGGGGGAAGGTCGAGCCAAGGTATGAGGATGAGAAGGTTCCTGTTTCTGCCGCTCCTGATAGTACTGGTCTGTCTTTGCCCCTTGACAGGCAATGCGCAGGTTGATGTAAGGGCCCTGGTGCTGCCCCTCAACATCGAGAGCGGTAATGTGTCCGTATTCAGGAAAAAGGCGATGGAGATCATTGCGGCCACCCTCGAGGAGGAGGGGATAAGGATAGTGGGTAGCGGGAGGATTAGGGAAATCGTGCTTGAAGAGGGTGTCAGGACCTTTGATAAGAAGGGTGCGGTGGAGATATCAGGAGAGGTGGGATCGGATATTGCGCTGCTCGGTTCCGTCTCAGGGTCCGGTGGCGGTCTGCGTGTGGACTTGCGCGTAATAGATGCTTACAGCGGAGAGGTCTTAGTTTCCGTTTCCGACCGTGGTGACGAGGAAGAGCTCCTGCGTGGCATATCTGAATCATTGAAAGGGGTGTACGAGAAGGCCGCCATGAGGATAAAGAGTAGGCCTATTGAAAAGGGAGGACGTATAAGCGAAGTGGTCGTATCCGGCAACCGCAGGGTTGACACGGAGGCCATTACAGCGAGGCTGGCAAGCAAGGTTGGGGAGATATACTCACCGGATGACGTCAGGGAAGATATAAGGTCCATATACA
>WGFD01000060.1 GCA_015492395.1 Deltaproteobacteria bacterium
GGCTTAAAGGAAGAGAGGCGGGCCACATCCCGTATCACGCGTACACTGCCGGTCGCGATCCTTTCGCCCACGCTCTTGCCCGCCACCAAGACCGTGCCCCTTTTGTCCAGATGATATATCTCCAGGAGATCTACTGCCCTTCGGGACTGAACCGTCTCGGGCCTTGCCTGGACGATGAATAGCTCTCCGCTTATCCCGTCCTTCGCCCATTCAATATCCATTGGGCGGTCCTGCCCCGCCTTCTTTGAGTAATGTTCTTCTATCTTGATTGCATAGTCCACCAATGAAAGGACATCATCATCCGTGATACAGAATCTCCTGCGGTCCGCTTCCGGCACCTCCACGTTCCGCGTCAGGATCTTCGAGCCACCACGTCCATAGATCATCTTTATCTTCTTCTCACCGAGATTCTTCCTGATAATGGCCCTAAAACCCCTTCTAAAGGTCGGCTTGAAGACATAATATTCATCCGGATTGACAGTGCCCTGAACGACATTCTCCCCCAATCCATAAGCCCCAGTAATGAAGACGACATCACGAAAACCGCTCTCCGTATCGAGGGTAAAGATCACCCCGCTAGCGGCCATGTCGGATCGGACCATCTTCATGACCCCTATGGAGAGGCCTACCTTGAAGTGGTCGAAGTTGTTGTCTATACGGTAAGATATCGCGCGGTCGGTAAAAAGGGATGCGAAGCACTTTAGACAGGCCTCCTTCAGGGCATGGTAGCCACGGATATTGAGGTAGGTCTCCTGTTGACCCGCGAATGAGGCTGTGGGCAGGTCCTCAGCTGTAGCAGAGGAGCGTACCGCAACGTCGGTCCCAGGACCGTACTCCTCGCAGAGCCTATCATAGGCCGACTTTATATCCTGCCAGACATCATCGGGGATGCCGGCCCCCAGAATAAGGTCCCTTGCCACCTTTCCCCGCTCCGCAAGGTCAGCCACCTCCGCCTTATCCAGGCCGGCCATGGCCTCTTTGAGGCCGCTCAGGATCCCCCCGGAATCCAACACGCGCCGGTACGCCCCGGCCGTTACCGCGAAACCGTCGGGTATCCTGATCCCCTTGGTGGTAAGCTCACGGTACATCTCTCCCAGCGAGGCATTCTTGCCACCAACTGAAGGGATGTCTTCAATGCTTATATCCTCAAACCAACGTATATACCCGCCGTCTTGTTTCATGCCACCTGCCTCCTGGGACAGGCCGGAACACCTCGCATCCGGGAGCGGATTGCACTGTCTCCGGCCGGTGGTTACAGTCAGAGTATATACCGGGCCGGCAAAGTATGCAACCGTTGCCATATGTAATCAGCTATCGATATCCGCTCAGCACCTTCATAGTACGGAACTAAGGACCATAATACGGAAAGCCGGGAGGGATCCCGCATCGAAAAAAGAGGGTTGGTCGCCTTTCAGCGGTATAAGGAGGGGATTTGGAACCTACGGTCTCAGAAGCCGGCTGCAAAGAACGCTTCTTTCAGTCTTCGCGTGGCGATCCGGTATGCGGCATCCCTGTAAGAGCACCTTTCGGCATCCACGAGCGTACACACTTCATCTACGGCGACTTGCAGCTTCCTGTTCAAGCGCCGCTGGATCACCTCGAGGGACCACGAAAATTGCTGTATATTCTGGACCCATTCGAAGTAACTCACCACCACACCACCGGCGTTCGCCAGGATATCAGGGATGACCGTGATCCCGGCCTCTTCGAGGATCCTGGAACCATCATATGTGACAGGACTGTTAGCGGCCTCCACAACTATACCCGCCCTGATCCGCCCCGCATTAGTCCCATCGATAACACTGCCCAGCGCAGCCGGTATCAGGTAGTCACACTCTAATTCCAACAAGGTACTATTATCGACCGGTTCAGCGCCGTCCGTTCCCACCACAGTGCCGTACTTCCGGTGGTGGGCCTCCACATCGCGCAGGTCGAGCCCAGCCGGATTGTAAATCCCGCCGCGGATATCACTGACCGCGACAATACGCATACCCATCTGTCCGAGGATACGTGCCGTATGGCTCCCCACATTGCCGAAACCCTGGATAACAACACTCTTCCCATCAAGAAGTTTTCCACAACGCCTGGCATACTCACGGAGTACGATGCCCACTCCCCGCCCGGTCGCCTCTTCCCGCCCCTGCGAACCACCCGTAACGATCGGCTTGCCGGTGACTACCGACGGCGTATACCCGTAGATCTTCGAGTATTCATCCTGGATCCAGGCCATAACCTGAGCATTGGTTCCGACGTCAGGGGCAGGGATATCCAGATTGGAACCGATATTGCGATGGATCTTATCTACGAACTTCCGTGTCAGCATCTCCAATTCCCGCTCACTGAGGCTGGACGGATCGCAGTCGATACCCCCCTTCGCGCCCCCAAGGGGTATATCCACCAACGCCGTCTTTAGTGACATCAGACAAGCCAGTCCACGGACGTCTTCGATGGTAACGTCGGGATGATAACGCAATCCACCCTTGTATGGACCTCTGGCATTGTGATGCTGTACGCGATAGGCATTATAGACGACTATACTGCCGTCATCCCTGCGCAGTGGCAACTCGAGGTGTATCTCCCTACTGGCCCTCAGCAGCAACTCAAAGGTGCTCTGCTCATAACCGAGTTGAGTGCAGGCCCTCAACATAAAGGCGTCATGTGTGTTCTTGATACTGCAACTCGGCAAGCCGGGGTCTCCTCTTTCCTTTTTCAAGCAGCCAGAGTGAAGGCATATGGATGGGCCGCCTCTACCATTAGGTTCCGTGTTATTATACCTCCGCCTCCACGACCCCGTCAACACCCTCTCCCGGAAGGGTAATGTAATTTAACTTGTGTAAAAACAGAAGAGGTGCCATCATTCTTTCGACCAAAAAAGAAAGGAGGGCACCTCTAATGTGGCTGCAAGAAGCAACCGTACGTA
>WGFD01000061.1 GCA_015492395.1 Deltaproteobacteria bacterium
CTCCCAGCATCCGCGCCGCTTCCTCCTGTGTTATGTTACGCCTGGACCATATCCCGTAAACCTCTTCAAATCTCATCTTCCTGACCTCCTGTAGCAGGTCTGTTCGTCTCAGGGCTTCTCCTTTCAGGAGATAACCATACACCGGACAATTCACGTGCTGCAACTCCGGACAGTTTACGTGTTACTAACACCGGCTTTAAATGAAATTGCAACTCTTCGGTTTATATGTTAAAATAGCTCTACTTCTTGTTAAGTGCGGTGAAAAGATGTCATTGAGAGATTTCCTGTGGCTTGGTGGTGGAATCTGCAAAGTATATATTCCAAGTATTTAAAGATGTCTACTTATCCCGACAAAAATGAAACAAGGGGCCGGTTTCCTTTCGGTGTTAAGTGCCAGAGGGGAGTTCCCGATAGGCGGAGAAATCCCACCCGTTTATGGAGTATCTACAGTTTTCTGGGAAGACGCAGACGGTCACGCAGGATCGACGACTGTATGGCGGGATATTATGTGGATCTGTACGAACCACATCTTTTATTCATGTCTTGCGGGATACTTTTGCTCTGTGGCCTGGATGCGCACTTCACCCTGCTCTTCCTGGCGGAGGGCGCCAGGGAGCTCAATGTGGTGATGGATGTGTTGATAAGGAGGAGCGACCTGCTTTTCGTTGTTGTGAAGTATATCTTGACATCTGCAGGCCTGTTGTTCATTATTACGCATAAAAACTTTTACATATTCAGGACGGTAAGGGTCGGCCATTTGATCTATCTGGTTTTGACAATATATTTGGTTCTGATATTATATGAACTCTCCCTGTGGCCGCATGTAAGGATGGCATGGTTGTAGCTTGGGCTCCATCTAGTAAGCTTCAAGGCACGCGGCGGACTTCGACGTCTCGTGGCTTGCACTGATAAAGATTCCACACCGTACCTTATGCATTTTCGAGGAGGACGGTTGTCGGAATCTCCCCTTCCCGTATGATTTCTAATCCCCCCTCTGTTATATCGACTACCGTCGAGCCCAGTTCGCCGGACAGTCTTCCGCCGTCCATGATAAGCTCAACATGACCGTCAAAATAGTTGGCTACCTCTTTTGCTGTTAATGGTGGTTTTGAACCGGAGGGGTTCGCACTTGTAGTGGTGATAGGTAAATCGACCACTTCCAATAGTTTCATTGTCTGTGGATTGCCTGCGATCCTTACACCGATCTTCCCGGTTCCACCTGTAAGTATAGGAGGGATGCGGGAGGTAGACCTGAATAGGATGGTGAGCGGCCCCGGCCAGAACCTCTTGATCAACCCTTCAGCGGCGGGTGGGGCCTCCATTACCACGTGGGCCAGCATCTTGGTATCTCTGACGAGGATAGAGACCGGCTTGTCAGAGGTCCTCCTCTTGAGCGCAAAGAGTCTTTTTATCGCCTCTTCGTTGTAAGGATCTACACCTAGCCCGTAAAATGTCTCAGTAGGATAGGCTATTATACCGCCCGACCTGATTATATTCCTCGCCTTCACAAGGGCCTCTGGGGAGTCGGCCTTGAGTATCTCCATAACCTGTCTCCTGGCGCCGGGTATCCTGCTGAATCGCACCGGTCTCACAGCAACCGGTTGGAGAAGGGGTTACGGAGGGAAGAATGGCAGAACTACAGCTTGATGGACTTGGCCTTTTCTTCCACCTTCTCCGCCTGCTTGACCTTAAATGCGTCCAGTTTCCCCCGGAGCCTTTTACTGGCGATTGCCAGTATCTGTACTGCAAGTATGCCGGCGTTCTTCGCTCCGGACTTACCTATTGCCATTGTGGCCACTGGGACTCCGCCCGGCATCTGCACGGTTGATAGTAGTGCATCGAGACCGTTAAGCGCTGAAGAGTCGATTGGTACCCCGATGACTGGGAGAGTCGTTTCAGCCGCGATAAAGCCTGCCAGGTGGGCGGCGTGGCCTGCACCGGCAATCAAGACCTTCAGGCCACGCTGAGCGGCGGTCCTGGAGTAATCCGATGTCCTCTTTGGCGATCTGTGAGCCGAGGAGATGGTTATTTCGTATGGAATACCAAACTCCCTCAGGACCTTTATCGTATCTTCCATAACGGTAAGGTCGGAGTCGCTTCCCATCAATATGCCTACAACCGGTCTTGCCATAGCACCTCCATAGAGATCTTGTATTCCCTTATTTGGGTCAAAATAAGAGGCGGCAACTTGCCTTCCGGTATGGTTTACCGAACGGCCTTCGCCCCTATATCGTGCCTGTAATGCACGCCGTCCCAGGTAATCATCTCAACCGCCTTAAAAGTCCTTCCGATCGCTTCGCGGATATCCGCGCCCAGGCCAGAAACACAGAGCACCCTACCCCCTGCCGTTACAAATGCACCCCCTTTTAGAGC
>WGFD01000062.1 GCA_015492395.1 Deltaproteobacteria bacterium
GAGAAATTCAGCCTGGCCCTTCTCGCTCAGTACCTTCGTTATCGCCGCAGTTAGTGTCGTCTTCCCATGATCAACGTGACCAATCGTCCCTATATTTATGTGCGGCTTCGTCCTCTCAAATTTCGCCTTGCTCATCTCTACCTCCTTGAAAATAAACTAGACAGAAAAACATTCGCTCCCCAGAGGCAGGAACAACCCCCTTCATCGTAATGCCTATACAACCAATGACAAACGCAGATCCCGCTTTCTGGAGCCCACGACCGGGATCGAACCGGTGAACCTCTTCCTTACCAAGGAAGTGCTCTGCCAACTGAGCTACGTGGGCGCCAAGGCATCGCTGCAATGGAGCGGGTGATGGGAATCGAACCCACACATCCAGCTTGGAAGGCTGGAGTTCTACCATTGAACTACACCCGCGTGATTAACTCGTCAAACCGAATCGCCGGATATATTATAATTGATTCCGCCTTATATTCCATGGTGGAGAGGGGAGGATTCGAACCTCCGTAGGCTGCGCCAGCAGATTTACAGTCTGCCCCCTTTGGCCACTCGGGTACCTCTCCATCGCTATAACCGCATATTCCACAAAGGTACAATCAAAATAAAGAAAACACAGGCACTCCTCCGTATTAATCCGCCTGCGGCATGCACAAGCCGGACAATAATAAAGAAGATCCCCATCGTAAATTAACCGAATTTTATATAGGTATACTATTTGATATTGGATGTCAAGCTTTTTTTATAACTCACACCACATTCTTCGGAAAGCGGCATAACAAAGACCGTCCCTACCTTCAAGTAATCCGTACCTTCTCCCTTTGTTGCACTGCCTGGCACCACTAACTGCGCTCGCGGCCACGGCCGACCCCTCTTTTATGCTCCCGACTGTCGATACTGCCCCCTCATCCATAGTCAAAAAATTCCGACTTAGGATTTTTAACAATCCACCTCTTGTCAATAAGTCTGCCTACTTGTTATAATAGGCAAGTATATTTGGCTTAGTTGTCTCTATTAGAGTGTCTTATTCCGACTCTTATATATAAATAACGACCTTTCCAGAGACACTTCCTGCTATAACATCTCCTGGAATGTCAACCTAAAGATAAGGGAGGCCATCTTTAAATGGAGAAAAACGTACTTCTTGTAAGCAGCGGAGGATATGGAGATATCTATGCCGTCCACCTTGCTGCAGCGCTAAAAGATATAGCACCCGCAACCACCATCACGTGTACCGGGGGAACGGCTACCAAGAAAAAAAGGGACTATAGTCCGTCAACCGTAATCCCCAACGAGGTGTTGGAGGATGAAAGGATTGACTGCATTATTCTTATGGATCGGCCCGCCTTTGATCTCCATTTAATCAGGAAGGCAAAGGGTAAAGGGATAGCGGTTATATACTATGCGGCGGCATGGAACAACTCACTAAAGCACACACGGCTCAAGAAATTGGCCGGACTGGTAGACAAGGTGCTCGCAGTCCTCCCCTTTGAGGTACCCCTATACAAAGAAGCCGGTGTCGATGCCGAATTGGTAGGGCACCCCCTAGTGGACATCGTAGATTGCGCCATGAGCCGTAATGAGGCAAAGGCCATACTAGGCTATGACAGGACAGAGATCCCTATCACCCTATTGCCGGGTGACGAAGAAGATGAAACACGCGACCTGCTGAGGTTGATGGTTGAAGGAGCCGCAGAGGCGGCAGAGGTATGCAGGTGGAAGGTGAGGCTGCTCATACCCGATGCGGAGAGGTACGATGAAGGGTTATTAAACGAATTGGTCGAGATCTCACCTCATAGGGTTAAGACCTTCCAGGGACAGAGGCAGACCGCTTTGACGGCATCTGATGTCGCCATTGTGGCTGCCGGCACGGCAACCGTTGAGGCAGCGCTTGCAGGCACACACATGTTGATACTCCAAAAGACCTCTGTGCTCCTGCGGCTTCTGGCCTCCCTCAGGAGGAAACATGAGATCTTCGGTCTGCCAAACATCCTTTTAGGTGAACCTCTCTTCCCGGAGCTGTCGCACAAGGACTTGACCCCAGAAAACGTAACGGTAGAGGTGGCAGGACTCCTGGAAGGCGCAACAAAGGAGGAGCTTACCAGCGGTCTGGTAGCAGTAAGGGAAAAACTCGGGCCACCTGGAGCGATCAAAAGAGCGGCGGAGGCGATAGGCAGGGTTATTCTCTCCACATAGGCAAACTTAAGGCCACCTATCTCTTACTCTTCTCTCAAGGTAGGCGTAGGCGCTGTGGTTGTGTATGCTCTCCCAGTTCTCCGCCCCAATGCTGAACCAGAGAATATTCTCGGTTTCTTCCAACTTTATGGCTATATCCCTCACCACATCTTCGACGAACTTGGGGTTATCATAGGCATGTTCCGTGACATACTTCTCATCAGGTCTCTTAAGCAGTGAATAGACAGGACATGATGCGGAGGACTCAACCGTCTCCACTATATCCTCTATCCAGATGAATCCCTTGAACTTCACGGCCACATGGACCATTCCCCTCTGATTGTGGGCACCATGTTTACTCACCTCCTTTGAGCAGGGGCAAAGAGTGGAAATTGGGACGTGAATCTCGAGGATAAAGTCCTTCTTTTCGCCGAGGGAGCCGGAGAACTTGCACTTATAATCCATGATCCCTTTGGCCATGGATACCGGTGCAGCCTTCTCTATGAAGTAGGGGAACTCCACCTCCAGATGGGCAGTCTTTGCATCGAACCTCTTTTTCATAGTCCTGAGGATCTCCCTGAAACTGTCAACGGTTATCTCCTTCTTGTACTCGTTCAGAATCTCCACGAAACGGCTCATATGTGTACCCTTGAAGTGATGGGGGAGATCCACATACATATTGACAGTGGCTATGGTATGCTGGATCTTGTTGGTACGGTCGAGGACCACGATCGGATAACTGATATCCTTGACACCAACCTTGTCTATGGCGATCCTGCGATAGTCAGGCTGGCCCTGCACGTCCTTCAGCCCATCCATCGCGATCCGTCCTTTGTCATTTATAGTAAGAAGCTCCTGCATTCTCAGACTCCCAGACCGTGACCCTCCTCACCTGTACACCCTGTTTCAAGACATTGTCCCCCATTCCCCGCAAAAACCCGGTCAATTCCATATAAATGAACCTCGCCAGATTCTCCGATGAGGGGTTGACGGTACCGAAAGGCTCCACCTCGTTGATAAGCCTGTGATCGAGACCGGCAAGTATCTCCTTCAGGCCTCTTTTTAATATCTTGAAGTCGACCACCAGCCCTGTATCGTCAAGGGTCCTGGCCGCGACAACCACTTCAACCTTCCAGTTGTGACCGTGGAGCCTCTCACATGCGCCCTCATACCCTCTAAGGTTGTGGGCGGCCGCAAAGCCGGATATTACAGTGAGTTCATACATGGCTTATCAACCCTTATCTATCCTCTTCAAACCACCCATGTAACTCCAAAGGCACTCCGGAAGTGAGACACTTCCATCGTCCTCCTGGAAGTTCTCCAGTATGGCCACAACGGTCCTCCCTACGGCAAGGCCGGAGCCATTCAGTGTATGTACAAAGCTTGGCTTTCCACCCCCCTTGGGTCTGTATCTTATACCTGCCCGCCTGGCTTGGAAGTCCTCGAAGTTACTGCACGAAGATATCTCTCTATACGCGCCCTGGCCGGGCAACCACACCTCGAGATCGTACGTCTTTGCGGCGGCAAAACCGAGGTCACCGGTACATAGAGAAACGACCCTGTACGGAAGGCCAAGGACCTGCAGGACCTTCTCAGCGTCGGCGGTAAGCTTCTCATGCTCGTTATAAGAATCCTCCGGTTTCGCAAATTTAACCAGTTCAACCTTATTGAACTGGTGCTGCCTGATAAGTCCTTTCACATCCTTACCATATGAACCCGCTTCCTTCCTGAAGCATGGAGTATATGCAGTATAGAGTATCGGCAGCGCTTCTTCCTTTAATATCTCATTGCTGTGTATATTGGTCAACGGGACCTCGGCCGTCGGTACGAGATAGTGGTCCCACCCTTCTATCTTGAAGAGGTCATCTTCGAACTTCGGTAATTGCCCGGTACCTGTCATGGCCTTCCTATTCACTATAAACGGCGGTAGTATCTCAAGGTAGTCGTGCTCTCTGGTGTGGATATCCAGCATGAGGTTGATAAGGGCCCTTTCCAGAAGGGCACCTGCCCCCCTATACAGGGCAAACCTGGCCCCTGAGAGCTTTGCCGCCCTGCCGAAGTCCACTATACCCAGCATGTCACTTATCTCGTAGTGTTCCCTTGGTGGAAAGTCGAACTCCCTGATATCGCCCCACTGCCTTACCTCTATATTGCCCCCGGAACCCGCACCTTTGGGTACCGACGCATGCGGAAGGTTGGGAATGGTCAATACTATGCCATTCAGCAACTCCTCTTTCTCGGAGACAGACTCGCCAAGCTCCTTTATCCTGCTCCCAAGCGCCTTACTTTCCGCAATCAACGTAGAAACATCCTCTCCCTTTTTTTTCTTAATCGCTATCTCAGAGGATATGTAGTTGCGCCTCTCCCTCAACCCCTCAACCCCCCGCAGGAGAGTTCTCCTGCTCTCATCGAGCGACTTGAACTTATCAAGGCTAAGGACCGAACCACGTGTCGCCAACCTACCTTCCACCTCTTCAATATTCTCCCTTAAAAGTCTGACATCCAGCATCTAGTCCCACCTTTTATATAGTTCGTTCTTTATCCCCGCCAAGTCGAGCACCTTGCCCACAACAAAGTCAATAAGGTCTCCTATCCTCTCCGGTCTTGCATAAAAGGCCGGCATTGCGGGGGCGATTAATGCCCCCATCCTGGCGAGTTTCAACATATTCTCCAAGTGTATTGCATTAAGTGGGGTTTCCCTCGGGACAAGGATCAGTCTGCCTCCTTCCTTAAGGATGCAGTCCGCCGCCCTCTCAATGAGGTTGCCTGATATGCCATGTGCTATCCTGGCAAGTGTACCCATCGATGAGGGACAGATAATCATAAGTCTTCGCAAAGAGGAACCGCTGGACAACGGTGACATGAGATCGTCGGATGGCAGATATTTCAGCCCCCCCCTTGCGTCACCAAAGTAGTTTTTCAAGTAATCCCTTATCATATGGCACCCTCCACTCAAGTCCAACCCCATCTCTTCCTTAAGGACCATAAGACCAGAAGGGGAGATGATAAGATAGATATCATCTCCCCTTCCCAGAAGCTCCCGGACAAGCCTTATGCCATAGGCAACGCCACTTGCTCCGGTAATGGCAACTATTGCTTCCATAACCGCAGATCGTTGACAAGGAATTCCCTTGATTCGCTCACTTCTTCAGCTTCAAGGCCACAAAAAAGGTACTGTGGCCGCGCTGGATCAGCATCCGAACTATATCACCCTTGCCAACCTTCGACATGGCCTCCCTATAGCCATCGATATCCTTGATCGCCTTCCTGTTTATACTCTTTATCACGTCTCCACGCCTCAGTCCCGCCATCGCCCCCGGGCTGCCATAAGCCACGGAAGATATCAACACCCCCTCTGTGCCCCTCAAGCCGAGTCTAGAGGCGATCTCCGGCGTGATAGGCTGAACCGACAGGCCCAGCTCACGTTCTACCGAACCCTCTCTTCCTTCCCAGGCACTCTCCGTACCCTCTTCCCTCGCGGATACGGTCAATGAAAGCGTCTTTTCCTTACCGTCCCTGATTATGTCGACCTTGACCGTCTTACCGGGCGGTGTGGCGGCGACTATCCTCGGAAGGTCGTTCATCTCGTCTATATCTTTGCCGTCGAACCCCACTATGATATCTCCGGCCTTTATTCCGGCCTTATCCGCAGGATCCCCTTCCTTCACGGCGGCGATCAAAGCGCCTTTGGTATCCTTGAGTTTGAAAGAATCAGCGAGTTCAGGGGTTACCTTCTGGATGCTGACCCCTATCCATCCCCTCGTCACCTTCCCCTTCTCCTTCAACTGCAGGAGCACGTCTTTCACCATATTTATGGGGCTGGCAAACCCTATCCCCTGCCCTCCCGCTATTATTGCGGTATTAATCCCGACAACCTCGCCGCTCATATTGAAGAGCGGGCCCCCGCTGTTTCCAGGATTGATGGAGGCATCCGTCTGTATAAAGTTGTCATAAGGACCGGCGCCTATGGCCCTTCCCTTGGCGCTGACTATGCCAGCCGTTACAGTTCCACCTAAGCCGAAGGGGTTTCCAATGGCGACGACCCACTCCCCTATAC
>WGFD01000063.1 GCA_015492395.1 Deltaproteobacteria bacterium
TCCCCTTGACCGTTGCCTTTGGACGAAACCCGGGGAACCGATATTCGTCCAGCAAGCTCCTTCTTTTTCCCATCCCGTAATCATACGGATTTCCTTGCTCCTTGAAAAGCTCTTTTTCCCTTATTTGAAGCCATGTTATACTGCTTCACCCCCATCAGTTTACACACACTCTTACGCGATGAGCCGAAAAAGAGTGGGACACAGATACCGTCGGACCTCAGCGGGATACTGTACATGGAATTTAAGGACAATATAGGTGAAGTATACACAAAGATCCGGGATGAATTGAGGCGTACCGGCCTGCTCGACACAACCTGATTCATTTCCGCTTTCCTCCCACCGGACATTTCCGGCTAGAAGTTGTATCTCACCCTGGTGTATATATTGTTGTTCCCCTCCATCTGTCCGAACTCCGTATAGTCGTACCTGCCGGAAAAGATATTGGCCCCCAGGGTAACTCTAAGATCATCTGTCGCGCTATAGCTTACACTCGGTCTCATATATATGTCCCGATCGGTAGGGCTGTAGAAGACAAAAAGGCCGGATTCCACAGTCTGGTTCATTGAAAGCTTCGCAAGCCTTACAGTCATGAGGTGCCTGAATTCATCCCTTATAAAATCACCTTCGAGGAGACCGGTCCTGTATGAATCGTAGTGCAGCATCTCCTCCAACATGTACTGCAACCCAATGCTCAGGTTATCACCGAGGTCCATGGTGTAACCGGCGAGATACTTGATCGCTGAATTCTCTACCAACCGGTCACGCCCCCCTCTGTCCTCGCTTGAATCGTAGAGGCCGACTTCCACACCACCCACACCGCGAGACAGGGGCCCTCTCACACTGAAGCCGTAAACATTCAGACCGGGAAAGTAAAATTCACCTCCTGCCGCATCCCTTATACCCATCGGCTGTTTATAAAACCCTTTAAAAGCATAGAGGGATGCCTCCATGGCGCCGAATGTCCTGTACAGCCTCGATGCAATCTCGATATTCTTGAAGGTTGCCGGAGGCTTTGAAAATGTATGATCGGACTTCTTCCCTTCTATACCTCCAAGGAGGATATCATAGTAAGAGAGCCTGTCACCTCTTATCGTGTTATTGGGCTTGAAGAAGGGTATGGCCACGATGTCCAGCGCAGTATCTTCAAGGAATACGGAAACCTTAACGGCGTCGGACGGCAACTTGAGGTACTCATCGTCCCTTCCTATGAAGAAGGAGACATAGTCCTTGGGGAAGAGATCATTTACGAATAGGAGGTCACCTGTCCCCCAGGTAAGGATCTGCCGCCCCATCTTTGCATCAACATACGCAAGGGGTGTGAAGGATATGTTGAGCTCTCTGATCTTGCCGTCGACGGCTTCCCGGTAATCGTCGGCCAGCAGATATCCCTTGAGGAAGAGCTCCGGGTCCCAGTCCTCCATCAGAGCCGGATTATAGGTATATCTCGCCTGGAGCCTGCCCTCAAGCATATTGTAGCTATTCTTCTCGCCCCTCTCGTCCCCTAGTTTCAAGCCGTAGGCGCCCTCGAAGAAGCCATGAACCCTTTCCGCACCATATACGCACACCGTGAAAACATAAAGGGTCATAACGGCCGACAGTATCACAACGGCACACTTCCGCATATCGATTATCCCATAGTCCTGGAGAGACGCTGTCGTTAAGCTACATAAACAGACTGCCGCGAAAGCCCGCCTGCGGCGTCCACCCTAAACACACCTCATGCGGAGGCCTTGCATACCGATCGGGCTCAATCGGAACACCGGATCCTACTACCTTATCCACTGCCTCGGTGGTCTCCTAAGGTATCTTTCATGGAAGACGGACTTCTTGATACCCACATCGTACCTTATATCCTCAAACTCCACTACAGTTTCCCCTCCACGCCCTTTATCCTCCGCCCTGATCTTCACGACGGTTGGAATACCCTGGATCGTCTCTATCTTCTCCACCGTAAATACCTTGTATAACCTGCGGGCCTTGTCGAAGTACTCCGCCTTCCTGGGCAGGAAATCTCCTTTATCTATCCATGTTACGTAATAGGAGAACTCTACAATATCCTTGTCCTTGGGCACATTCTTGATGATATATACCGGCCTCCCATCCAATAATTCGTCCTTCATAATGGTATGCTCATCATCTTCAGGGTTTCTTCCCGACACATCTTCATATGTAAAGTGACTGCCTGCAAAACTCGATCGCTTGTCTCTGGCGGCTATCCTACGCACCAGATCTATGGCAGGGATGTAGAGCCACCGGTCGTCATCCTTGCCGATATTCTTCCACACCATAAAGACCATCTTCTCCACATCGGCGGGACGGTGGAAGTACACATAGTAGTACTGTCTGCCTCCGTCCTCTATGTCCTTCCTCAGCATGGTCATCTCCCTGTAACGTTCACGCCCCCTTCTGTCCTTTATCCGCATCTTGAGCCTTGCCACACCATCATCCCCCGCGTAATTATAGACAAGGCTGGCCTTCTTGATAATCTCATCGGCAGTGAGGGCAACGGTGGTGCCTGGTATGAGAAGCAAGATCAGTAGTGGCAGTGCATACCTGAAGATTCGGATCGTAACCATATCGCCTCCTTTTATGCTTGTGACTGACTTCACCTGTTTCATGATTGAAGCTCACTGCAGCGAGCTGCGGGGAATGCCTGCCTGTAGCAGACAGGCGCTCCCAACACATGTTCATGCCGCCTATCCGCTTTGCCTGTACCCCTAGCAGATCATCCGATCTTCAACGGTCTCTTGAATATACTCATAAGGGCCGGCAGGACTACGAGTGTCGTAATGCCGCTTATAGTCATGATCGCCACCAGAAAGAAGCCAACTGTCTGGTACGGCACCAGCGGTGCGATAATCAACGGAATGAAGCCGATGGCTATGACAACTGCATTCCGGATGATGGCCCGGACCGGTTCCATGAACAACTTATCGACCGTCCTTCCCCACTCCCGCTCCTCACTGAAGATCTGACGAGTCCTCTGGCAGAGATGTATGGCGAAATCCACAGAGAGTCCCAAGGTCAGTGCCGAGAGGACGGCAATAGGCATATCATAGTCCTTGCCCGCGAAGCCCACGAATCCATATATGAATGCGACCGTCACGGAGAGGGGAATCATCGCCATTATACCCCACAAGAATGATCTGAAGAGGATTATCATGAGTATCAGGACGGTTGCAAAACCTCCCATCAATGACTTCAGCATCCCCGCGACCATCTTTTCCTGCCATACCACATTGAGATAGGGCATACCCGCCCAGCTCGCCGAGATACCCTCGGGAAGTTCGTGCTCTTCCAGGTAGTCGTCGACTAAGAGTTCGACGGTGCGCATATCGGCATTATCGCCACTCTTGAGTTGTACCCACAGATTCGTCTTGCGTGCATCGGGCGTTATGAGGTGGAGCAGATCATCCGGGTCTCCCGACATCTCGTACAGAAAGAGGTACTGTGCAATGGCGTTGCCGTTCTCAGGCACAATATTATATGCCGGATCCTCATCATGGAGTTCGTATGAGATCTTCTTGACTACATCCGCTATGGATGTAGTCTTGCCGACCACATCCACAGAACCGAGATATTCCTGGATGGACTCTACGGCCTTTAGCACCTCCGGGGTCTTCATCACACCCTCCGAATCCCCTTCCAGCAGGAGGTAGGCCATATAGGTCCCGCCAAAGTGCTTATTCAGCACCGCATCCGCCACCCTTATAGGATGTCCTTCGTGGAACCACTTTACAGGGTTGTCATTGACCCTCATCCTGGATATCCCGTAAATGGATACCACGAGGACAACGGCTATCGACAGCATTACGAGCTTGTTGTGCCTTATACTATAGTGCCCCAGCCCCCTCTGGATACGTGACAGCGGCGGATCCCCCTTCTTCTGCGGGAGATCGCGGTGTCGCGGTCTCCCGCCCGGTACGAGCATTATATAGGCGGGGATGAATGTAATCGTGAGCAGCCATGCCGCAAAGATACCGAAGGCCACAAAGAGGCCGAATACCCTTACCGGTGGTATGGGGGTAAGACTCAGGGCCGCAAAACCAACTGCCGACGTAAGAGAGGTATATAGCATAGGTATAAACAGGCCGCCCATAACCTCCAATATCACCTCCTTCCTATCGCCGCCCTTCCCGTAACGGTCGTGGTACTCGCTCAGTATGTGGACACTGTCGACGACAGCGATGGGCATAAGGAATATGGGGATCATGGAAGACATAATGTGAACTGTATAACCCATACCTATAAGCAACCCCATGGCCCAGATTATGCTGATCATGGCAACCGCCATAGAAGAGATGACGAGTGTAACTCTCCTAAAGAAGTAGAGCATGAGGAGAAAGATAATCAAACCCGCCATCGGCGCCGATATGGCCATCTGTTTGAACATCTCCACCCCGAAGGTGTCTTCCGCTACAGGGAGACCTGTAATATGGTACTCCTCATCCCCTCCGTAGTCGCCGATGATCTTCTTGATCTCCTGCGAGATCCTGTAACTTTCACTCTTCTCCCGGATGGGGACGTATATCGCTACAGCCTTGCCGTCGCCGGATATGAGCAGATCCTTAAGCAGCGGGTTATTCAGAGCGGCATCCCTCACCGACCGCGCATATCCCTCATCCACCGTTCTGCTTATATCCAAGAGCGGTTCTATCCTCAGCAGGGCACCTTCCGCCTGGATATCGTCCGTCGTGGATGGGCTCATAACATCCCCGGCTACTACACCATCTATCTTGAGTATCTCCTCCGTGACCTTACCGATATTCACGAGGGTGGCGGACGAAAAGACCCCTTCTTCGCTGCTTTCATCGACAACCCCGACGACTATCGCGTCATGGAGGAGGAACTCTTCCTTGGCCTCCCTGTGCGCGACGCGGGCAGGCTCATCTGCGGGAAGCATGTTCTCAGGGTCGGTATCTATATTGATCTTCGGAAACTGGATCGCGAAGAGTATGGTCACTACGATATAGCAGGCTATTACCTTCTTCGGGTGATCGACGGACATTGCGACAACACTTCTAAAAAAGCCCATAAAGTACCGTTCTCCATATATATGTTGAGACTAGCGCTCCCATTGCGGTGTCCCTTACACCCTCAGGCACCGTCCCGGCTGCCGCCGTAAACCTCACCACACGACCTGACTCCAGCCCACTTCAGGAATGTCATCATGGGACACCAGTTCGTAAACGCCGACTGAAGGAGGTTCAGGCCGACAAAACCGGTAAACAGGAGCCAGTACTCCGAATGAACCCTGGAAAGTGCCAGGGAGAGTATGACGAATGTCCCTGCTACAAGTCTCAGATATCTCTCTATAAACATTTCAATACCTCCTTTATTCTTTCTTTAAATGCCATCACCTGGCCTTGGCCTTCTTTCTCAGCCTCTCACCTTCTCTCAACCGATCCATCAATACATCCCGCATCAGGGCGCAGGCCTCTATGATCTTTGGGCTGGAGATACGGTAGTAGACATTCACCCCTTCTCGCTTCGAAAGCACTACCCCCCTCTGCCTCAACATGGCCAGGTGCTGGGAGACATTCGCCTTCGGTATCCCCAACTCCTCTACGAGATCCCCTACGGAGAGTTCCCCATCCTTCAGGGCATAGATTATCTCCAGTCGCTTGGGATTCGCAAGGGTCTTGCATACCTCGGCATGCATGTCGAACAACTGTTTCATAGTTTAATTATTGCGAATATTTGAAACTATGTCAAGCGATCTTTAAAATACGCGGCAAATGCACTCCCCGCGGTCTGCCGTTGTGAGTTTCAATGAATAATCTTGGAGACGATATGCAAAAAACGACACCTGCCCCTTGATCGCCCGGACGGAAAGGTGTAGGTTTATGTAATCTACCGTAACCGTTGGCAATTGACTCCGGTTGCAAGAGAGCTTTGGATATGGCAAGAAAACTACACTGGGAAAAGATCTATAGGGAAAGGTCACCTCTGGAGGTCAGCTGGTACCAGACCCATCCTTCGCTCTCCATTGAACTTATTCACAACACAGGGATCTCCAAAGACGCGGCTGTAATCGACATAGGAGGGGGCGCGTCCATGCTGGTCGACCGTCTACTCGACGAAGAGTTCAGCGATCTCTCGGTCATGGACATCTCAGCGGCCGCTATCGACCATGCAAAGAACAGGCTGGGCGAGAGGGCCGATTCAGTAAAGTGGTACGAAGCGGACATTACAAGGTTCATCCCTCCGGCCCGCTTCGATCTCTGGCATGACAGGGCGGTCTTCCATTTCCTTACCGATGAAGAAGACAGGAGACGTTATTCCGCCGTCTTAAGGGATACCGTGGCACCGGGAGGGCATATTATCATCGCCACGTTCGCCATGGATGGTCCAAAGAGGTGCAGTGGTCTCGATATAGTGCAGTACGACGCGGAATCGATCTGTCCGGAGGTTGGAGGAGAGTACGAATTAGTGGAGGTGCAAAATGAAACACACCACACCCCGGCAGGGATGGAGCAGAGATTTATATACTTCCGTTTCACCAGGAAGTGACCATCCATAAAGAGACCCGGCATTCTCAACCCCGCCTACCTGTACCCGTACGGCCATAGGCGCTTCTCCTCCGGAGGGTCGTCCGGTCCATGCCGGTCAAAGCATCCTCCTCAGAGTTCCATCCCGGTCGAGGAACTGGTGCTTCAAGGCCGCCGATGCATGGACGGCTACGAGAAGAGCCGTACCGTAGGCGAGATAGTAGTGCGCGGCAATCGCGAGATCACGTTGCCACGCGTTCGCGATATAGACAACCGGGACATCAAACCAGCCGAAAACCGAGACCGGACGACCCTCCGAAGTCGAGATCACATAACCGGCAACAGGGATCAGCACCATCAGGAGAAAAAATATAATGTGTGTCGCACGCGCGGCGGTCCGCTCCCACGGTTTAATCGTGGAGACAGGGTCCGGCAGACCGGTATAAAGCGTCCATGCGATCTTGAGCGTACCCAGCCCCAGGACGGCTATGCCGACGGCCTTATGTATGGAAAGGGCGTCGTGATACCAGCGATCATAGTAGCCCAAATCCACCATATACCAACCAAGCCATATCATACCGATCATACATATGGAGATCATCCAGTGCAGCCACTTGGACAACACACCGTAAGACTGACATGAATTCGTGACCTGCATTCCCCTTCGATGCCCGGGTGATCTACTGAGACGGACCTGCGGTCCGGTTCCAATCCAGACGGTTACTTCCGAACGCCTTCTATCCCCAGCTCCATCTCCATGGTTTCACTGGCCGGACCCAGGTCGCGGCTTATTCCAAAATCACTGCGGGTCAAGGTCATAGTGCCGATGAAGCCCACACGGTAGCCGCCCCATGGATCGGCTCCTTCACCGACCCGTTGCACATCGATGCTTACCGGCCTGCTGACACCATGCAGTGTAAGAATCCCTTCCAGGACTCCTCTCTCGGCCGTGCCGGTGTACTTGGTACTCTTGAAAGCGGCCTTGGGATATCTCTTCACGTCAAGAAACTTTTTGCCACGCAGATGTTTATCGCGTTCGGCATGATTGGTATCGACACTGGCCACATCGATCTCCAGAGTTATCCTGCTAACCTCTGGACGCGCAGCATCATAGCTGAACTTGCCGCTGATGGTGTTGAACCTCCCATAGAGCCAGCTATATCCGAGATGCTGGATACGGAACTCGACGAAGGAGTGACCTGGGTCGATCTCATACTCCGCCGCCGAGGCTAACCTGCTGAAGCTGCTCAAGAGAAAAAAGATCGATAGCAAAAGTAATACCCCGCGCATACATCGTCTCGCCATCTGACGCCTCCTTTCGATGCTCTATACTTGCCGGACTCAGGCCTTACTCTTCTCTCTGTCCACCTTGGGCCGCTTATTGGCGGCCAATACCTTCTTTCTCAGCCGTATGGACCGGGGTGTTACCTCCACCAACTCATCCTCCTTGATGAATTCTATGGCCTCTTCCAGACTCATCATCTTCAGAGGTATCAGCCGAAGCGCTTCATCGGAGGCCGCGGCCCTAATGTTCGTGAGCTTCTTCTCCTTAGTGATATTGACATCCAAATCGTTCTCCCTGGAGTTCTCCCCTACAATCATCCCTTCATAGACCTGGGCATTCTCCCTGACGAATAAAGTTCCCCTTGACTGCAAGTGAAATAGCGCATAGGGGGTGACCTTGCCGGGCCTGTCCGCCACCAAAGCGCCGGTCTTTCTCTTTGTCATATACCCCTGCCACGGATCATATCCATCAAAGAGGTGGTTTAACAACCCGGTACCACGCGTATCCGTTAAAAACTGGGAACGGAATCCGATCAACCCTCTCGATGGTATCCTGAATTCCAGTCTCACCCTGCCGTGTCCGTTGTTTAGCATCTTCAACATCTTTCCCTTGCTCACTCCGACTTGCTGGGTCACAGCGCCGACATACTCCTCCGGCACATCGACAATCAGGAGTTCCATGGGCTCATGCACCACACCGTCTTCCTTTATAGTAATGGTCTCCGGCATGGACACCGAAAGCTCATACCCCTCACGCCTCATCATCTCTATCAGGATGGCGAGCTGCAACTCGCCCCGCCCCATCACCTTGAA
>WGFD01000064.1 GCA_015492395.1 Deltaproteobacteria bacterium
GTGTTATTTTTTTCATGGAAAAGGTGAGTCTCCTTTTTGGGTTTTCTTGCTGGTTAACCTGTTGGAGATTCTACCTTTTCCGACTTTACACTGCAATATGTTTACAATCGCTTGCAGGATTTAGTTAGAAATACATTATTCGGAGTACCTGATCATATCCACCTCTCAACTGCAGTGGGTCACGGGGAGTGCCTCCCTCGCGGCTGAACCGCGCCCAGTACGGACCCTCGACAGGAACGGCTTCTAAAAGTATAACACAACTTCCCGGGCCTGCAAGTTTGACTATTATACTACTCTCCAACCTTTGCCAGCAGCCCTTTTCGCTTGACAACATTGAAATTCCATGAAAAGAAGAGGAATGCGGCCAACACATAGGCGCAGTTTAGACCACCGGCCCACAGTATCTCGTGTAAGGGAAAACCACCTCCGTCGATAACCCACCTCATACCTTCAAATATGTGCGAAGACGGGAGATACCTCGCAATCACCTGAAGGAACGGAGGAAGGACAGATACCGGATAAAATACCGCGGACACCGGCTGGAAGAGGAAGGCTACTCCCCATGCCAGGACCTCGGCCTCCTGGCCGAATCTGAGTATAATGGCTATAGTCACAATACCTATCGACCAGCCCATTATCACCAGATTCGCGACAAGGGGGATCAAAGAGATGCCGATAACGAAGACATTGAAGGAATACAACAGCCAGGCGAGGGTCACTAGAACGGTAGATGCCAGAAACAACTTTACCATACTCACAAGCATCAGTGATATCAGGTACTCGAAAGGAGAAAGTGGGGTGGTAAAGAGGTTGAGAAGGTTTTTAGACCACACATCCTCAAGAAACGAAACTGCGATCCCTTGCTGGCTCCTGAATAGTATATCCCACAGGATAAGCGCCCCTATCAGGAATGAGACGAATCCCGGCAGGGCCTCCTTGTACCGCGCAAGATAGACCGTTACAAAGCCCCATACCAGGAGGTCCAAAAAGGGCCAATAGAATATCTCCATGAGCCTGGGCAGGCTTCTCTTATAGAGATACAGGTGGCGTTTCGTAAAAGAGAATATCCTATATAAACTCATACATCCTATCTGTAGTCGCCGCGGGCTATCTTGAGGAAGAGATCCTCAAGGTCCTTGCCCTCGAAGGCCGCCAGTATGCTCTCCGAAGTTCCTTCCGCCACAATTCTGCCCCTCTCAAGGAATATCAACCTGTCGCTCATCTCTTCCATCTCCCTCATATTATGGGATGTATATAGGATAGTTATCCCCTTTACAGCCCTGATCCGCTTCAACAGTCTCCTGGTCTTGTCGGCCATATCGGGATCGAGACTGGCAGTCGGCTCATCGAGAAAGAGTACCTTCGGTTCGTTCAAGAGGGCCTTTGCCAGGCAAACTCTTGTAATCTGACCGGAGGAAAGCTTCCGGACAAGAGAATCCCTGAGATCTTCTATCTCAAATATCTCCAGCAACTCTTTAATCTTCTCCCTGGGGCTCCTGATGCCATACAGGCCGGCAAAGACATTGAGATTCTCAAAAACAGTAAGTGAATAGGGTAGCGAGACATATGTCGAGGAAAAGTTCACCTGCTGCAGTATCTCCCCGCGATTTTTCTGAAGGTCCATGCCAAAAACCCTTATCACTCCGGATGTCGGTGTTGTGAGTCCCAGCAACATCTGTAATGTCGTCGTCTTCCCCGCGCCGTTAGGCCCCAGAATGCCCAGTATCTCCCCATCAAGGACATCGAATATCAGGTTGTCGACCGCCCTTATCCCGTTAAAGTCCTTCACCAGATTCTCAACTTCAATCACTGCCACTACAGGTCCTCGATAATAGTTGCTTGCAGAAACCGGCATTGAAGCTCCCTGCGGCAAGTTGCGGGGGGTGCCCGCCTATGCGGATGAACCGCACGCATACAGGTGTTAGCGATGCATGTTAAAGCCACGAAGAAGAGTAAACCACATATAAATACAGAAGACAAATTCTTTGATTCGACCGCGGTATTAAAGATATAATTTTTTTATACGCAACATTATAAATGTGTGCGCATATTCTCCCACACAGCCTGTTTATAGGGTTTATGAAGCATTACAAAGCCGTATCCTTTACAGAGGCCGGCTTCACACCATAAACACTTATGATAAAGCATCTGATAGATCTCTTTTTTCACCCCGGCTGTTTAATCTGCTCCACACCTGCAGGGGCTAAGATATGCGAGGACTGCCGCAGCGGCATACACTTTATTAAAAGTCCACTCTGCACCACATGCGGAATGCCTTTCCCATCAAAGGAATCCCACGACCACCTCTGCGGCAAGTGTTACAAAAAAAGGGGACCCTTTGCTTCCGTAAGGAGTGTGGCCATCTATGACGGGATACTGCGTGAGGCCATCCATCGCTTTAAATACAACGGAAAGACCTCACTGGCCGCGGTATTTGGGGAGATGATGAAGGCTTCGATTGCAGATCACGACTACGACACTATCGTCCCTGTCCCGCTCCATCGAAAGAGGCTCAAAGAAAGAGGATTCAACCAATCCCTGCTCCTTGCGAAGAGCGTGGCAAAGGGGCTCGATCTGCCGGTTGACTATCTGCACCTGAAGAGGGTGCGTGAGACCTCCCCACAGGTCGGCCTTACAGTCGTCGAGAGGGAAGGCAATGTAAAAGGTGTGTTCCGGATCGAAGGAACTCCATTCTTTGCCGCTAAGAATGTCCTGCTGATCGACGACGTCATAACCACGGGGGCGACGGTTGCGGAGTGCAGCCGGGTGCTAAAAGAGGCCGGTTGCAAGAGGATAGACGTCCTCACCCTTGCAAGAGTGGTATTTTTGTGATATCTGTGAGATGGAATGGCTTCGAAAAAGGGCAAAATCCTGTCTCTATCAGACCTGAAGAAGATCCTTCTGCCGCTTAGGAACGACAGGCGGACCATCGTCTTCACAAATGGTTGTTTCGATCTCATCCATATAGGCCATGTCAGGTACCTTTCCAAGGCAAAGGAGATTGGAGACATCCTGATTGTCGGCCTGAACAGTGACGACTCCGTTAGAAAGATCAAAGGTGCATCCAGGCCGATAATACCCCAGGGGGAAAGGGCTGAAATCCTCTCGGCGCTCGAGGCCGTAGACTATGTCGTCCCCTTCAGCGGATCCACACCGATAAGGCTTATCAGGGCAATTGAACCGGACATACTGGTAAAAGGCGCCGATTGGGCGGAGAAGGATATAGTGGGCGGGGCTATTGTAAAGGCACGGGGAGGCCGGGTGGTAAGGATAAGGTTGGCCATGGGAAGATCGACCACCAACATAATAGACAAGATATTGAAACTGAACGCAACACCGTAGAGATATATGCGCACGGTCACCGCGCCCTGCATAAACGACAGAGCGGCCGGGAGGTAGGTGCCGGCCGCTCTGTCGTTTATGCACAGGTCAGATGTCAACAGTCGAAGTACAGAGAGAACTCGTAGGGAACAGGTCTTAATTTCACCTGATTTACCTCATTTTCCATCTTGTACTCTATCCACGTATCGATCACATCCTGCGTGAAGACATCACCCTTAAGGAGGAATTCATGGTCATCACTAAGCGCACATAAGGCATCCTCAAGCGAGCCGGCGGCGGAGGGAACATTTGCCAGTTCCTCCGGTGCCAGGCCGTAGATATCCTTATCCAGCGGCTTGCCAGGATCTATCTTGTTCTGTATGCCGTCCAGACCAGCCATAAGCATAGCCGCAAATGCAAGGTATCCGTTACACGACGGATCAGGGAACCGTATCTCTATCCTCTTCGCTTTAGGCGACGGCGAATACATGGGTATCCTGACCGCGGCGCTCCTGTTCCTGCTGGAGTAGGCCAGATTTATCGGAGCCTCAAAACCCGGCACCAATCTCTTGTAAGAGTTGGTAGATGGATTACAGAAGGCATTCAATGCCCTGGCGTGCTTAAGGATACCGCCGATATACCACATTGCGATATCGCTCATACCCCCGTACTTATCCCCGGCAAAGAGTGGCTGCCCATCCTTCCATATAGACTGGTGGGTATGCATACCGGTCCCGTTGTCACCGAATACCGGTTTAGGCATAAAAGTCACGGCCTTATTCCACTTCCTGGCGACATTCTTAATGATATACTTGTACCACTTGAGCTTATCCCCCATCCTCAGCAGGGTGTCGAACTTCATATCTATCTCGCCCTGTCCGGCGGTCGCGACCTCATGGTGCTGACATTCGACCTGTATCCCAACCTCTTCCATTACCAGGCACATCTCCGTACGCAGGTCCTGGAAGTTATCCGTAGGCGGAACCGGGAAATACCCCTCCTTATGCTTCGGTTTGTAGCCTAGGTTCGGAGACTCTTCTCTGCCCGTATTCCAGATACCTTCGACTGAATCGAGGAAATAGTAGCCGTGCTGGGGTCCCTGATCGAACCTTATATCGTCGAGGATGAAGAATTCCGGCTCCGGACCGAAGTACGCGGCGTCTCCAATACCGGTCGACTTCAGGTATGCCTCGGCCTTCTGGGCTATCCCCCGCGGGTCTCTGGTGTATGCCTCCTTCGTTATCGGATCGACTATATTGCAGATGAGACTTAAGGTAGGCGCCTCCATGAACGGGTCCATTACAGCGGTAGCAGGATCCGGAACCACAAGCATGTCACTCGCGTGGATCGGCTGCCACCCACGGATGGAGGAACCGTCGAAACCCAGGCCTTCATCAAAGACATCCTCGTTAAATTCGGACATCGGTATCGTGAAGTGCTGCCAGATACCTATGAAATCAAGAAACTTCAGATCCACCATTCTTGCCTTTTTCTCTCTGGCAAGTCCAACTGCGTCTTTAGGCGTCATCTAGCTATTACCTCCTTACTTATGTATTGAATATCCCGGTTATACTGCATCTTCTCCCTTCTCCCCCGTCCTTATCCTCACCGCTTCGTCGACGGGAAGCACAAATATCTTTCCATCACCTATCCTCCCTGTCCTGGCTGTGTTTGCGATGGTCTCCACTACCTTTATGATGAGGTCCTCCGCAACTACAATCTCGATCTTTATCTTAGGGAGAAAATCCACTACATACTCAGCCCCCCGATAAAGTTCTGTATGGCCCTTTTGCCTCCCGAACCCCTTTACCTCTGAGACGGTAATCCCCTGTATACCTATCTCGTTGAGCGCCTCCTTCACTTCGTCAAGCTTGAACGGTTTTATAATGGCTTCGATCTTTTTCATCCCTTCCCTCCATAATTCCATGTTATGGTACAACTGAAGCTAGCATAAGGAGCTACCATTGTAAAGTTTTTTCAACCTCATAAGTACGATAGTTGTTTTCCCAAACCCAGGCCCTGCGTAGCCAAAACAGCAAAGACCATGCCAAACACTATATGACTGATATATCAAACATTTACACCAGGCGGCAAATATCCAGAAGATCAAAATTTATGCAGAAATAATAGAAAATTGCCTATAAAAGCATCATTGCCAGAAAAAGATATATGGTTCCAGGGATCAACGATCCAACGCCAGCGGAATACACACTCAACGGCAACGGTCACTTCCTCCCGAAATGGCGGAACTAGGTGACTGTGTCCGGCTCGCCTTTCGGTTGAAGCCCCCTGCAACAAGTTGCGGGGAATGCCTGCCTGCCCGCCTGTCAATCTTGGCAGACAGGTCAATCCCGGCGGACAGGCGCCGGCGCCACGGTATACAGGTGTTAGCGATGCATGTTCATGTAATATACAACATGGTTAAGATTCGGAAATGGATGTTACCGGCGGTTGCCGATCGATTCCGAAGTAATAGCCTGCGCTGTTTTGTGCCTGTCCACGTTAAGTCGACCTGTCTGCGTCCCACGGACATGGGGATAAAATCTCATCTTTACCTTCCTCTTTTTTTATTTTTTTGCTATATTTATCGTCGATCAGGCCTTTTTGAAAAGAAGTAGACCATAAGACGGCGTCAATCCGGCGCGTCTACAAGGTCGAAGGCCGCGAGGCGGATACGGAAAGAAACACCATGATAAGAGCGGCGGAGGCCGGCCATAGCCTTCTGGTATACACCGACCTTGATGGAACCCTTCTCGATGCCGAGACATACAGCTACTCCGCGGCGGCCGACGGACTTAAAGCCCTAAAGGAGTTCAAGATCCCCATCATCCTTACTACCAGCAAGACAAAGGCGGAGGTCGAAAGAATAAGAGAAGCGCTCGGAATAGAAGCCCCCTTTATTACAGAGAACGGCGGCGGGATCTACATCCCGCAAGGGTACTTCAGATTTCCCTTCAGCTATGACAGGGCAACCTCTGATTACCTCATAGTGGAGCTTGGAACACCTCACAGCACGCTCCTGGAGGCATTGAAAGGCATCGGTTCCGAGACCGGAGTGCCTGTAACAGGCATCTCCGATATGTCGCCTGAAGAGGTCTCGGAAAGGACCGGGCTTCCGGTGGAGTCCGCAATACTGGCAAAGATGCGTGAGTACGATGAGCCCTTCCTCTACGGAGGTGACGAAAACAACCTCATCGAAGCGGCGAAAAAGAGAGGCCTTACCATCACAAAGGGCAGCAGGTTCTTTCACTTGACTGGCAATAACAACAAGGGAACGGCCGTACGAAGGCTTGCAGACATATTCAGGAGGCTATATGACCACCTTAAGACCATCGCCATCGGTGACAGCTCCAATGACCGATCTATGTTGGAGGCTGTAAATATACCGGTGATCGTTAAAAAATCCGACCATACATATGAATCGTCTATAGACATCCCGGGGCTGGTATATGCTAGGGGGGTAGGGCCCATTGGGTGGAACAACGCAATTCTAGAGATACTGAAAAAACGTCCATAAAAACCTGCCGCCTTCATGTATTTGTCTGCCGTGGCAAGAACGACTCTGTCGATAGGTATGAGGGAGTCCTTGAAAAATTCCGGCATCCGGATGGTGTTCATGATGAGAGAAAAGTGCCAAGGAACGGATACTTGCGGGTTTGTAAGGAGGCATACGCCGCAGTGGCCTGCCCGGGTGGATCCATGCCGACTAGTAGGCGATATAGGTAAAATCTTTGAAAGATACCCGTTAAAGATAGACAAGTAACCGAAAGCCTCTTCCACTCCAGATTGTCATTGTCAAAAATTCAATTAATGCCGATAATGCTTAAACAACCATCATTATCGGCTCCTAACCCCGCAAAAGTATAAATAGATCTTGACAATAAAATATACCTATGGTAGCAATTATGCGGTTTAAGTAAGGGGGCCCTTCTTCCAGGGAGGCGGGGGATTATTATTTTAAATATCGCGGATATACTTACATGCTCAATGTAGATA
>WGFD01000065.1 GCA_015492395.1 Deltaproteobacteria bacterium
ACAATGAGATCGGCAAGTTAAGGAGTATCGCATATAAGGCCGCAAAGGCATATCCCGGGTCCGGAGGCGGCGCCATGCTCTTTGTAGAGGCCGGACGCGATATCGAGAAGGAAGATCCGCTGAAGGCTGCCGAGCTCTACGACGAGGCGTCTTCGGTATCCCCGAATCCGCAGGATGCCGGAAATCTGCTTCTTGCCGCCGCCTCCATATACGACGAAAAAAAGAAGTATGTCAAGGCAGAGAGGCTCCTCAAGAGGTATGTCGGTATGAGCGGAATCTCCACTGAAAAAAAGGCTGATGCTCTCTACCGGTTGGCCGAAGTACAGCTTAAGATGGAAAAGCAGGACAGAGGAATAGATACCTTGCGCGCGCTGTTGAATATGAAAGGCAAGGTGGATAAGCAGATTATCGTGCGGGCGAACCTGCTTCTCTTAAAGGGAAGGCGCAACACCTATCTCAATGTCAAGCTTACCCAGCCCTTTGAGAAAACCTTAATGGAGAAGACAACCCTTCTGAACGGTCTCCTGAAGGACTACTCGGCTCTTGCCAGGGAGAAGGTGGCTATACTGCTGCCGGAGATCTTCTTCCATATGGGTACGGCCCTTGAGGACTTCAGGTCGGCCCTTATAGAGGCCGAAAGGCCGGGAGATCTTACCCCGGAGGAGTTGGATGAGTATAAATTTCTCCTCGAAGAGAAGGCGTATCCCTACGAAGAACAGGCCGTCAAGGCCTATACGAGGAGTCTGAAGATCGGCAGAAAGAACGGTGTCTTCGATGAGTGGGTTGAGAAGAGTCTTGACCGGCTGGCCGACCTGCGACCGGCCCTTTACAAGAGGGGATTCGATGAGAAGAAGTTGAAACCTTTGTTTATACGGCCGGAGATCGTCGCATTCGAGGGCGGATTATGAGGATAGTCATACTGGTACTCTGCGCGGCGGCCCTGATGGCGGGATGTGCGCCCTCACAGGGCAGGAAGGCGGTTGTTTTGGATAGAGAGGGGCGCCGGGACTCGGTTATGGATGAAACTACCGAGGAGATCATCAAGACTCTATTTGACGACGGCGCCAAGCTGGAGAGAGAGGATCCTGAGACCGCACTGAAGACATATCGTGAGATTATCGAAATCGCGCCGGTATGGGAGGCATACTACAACAGCGCAGTCATATATGCGAAGCTGGAGGAACTGAAAGGGGCGATGGATGCGCTCTATACTGCCCTCGATTACGGGGGACCGCCGGTCAAGATATACAATACTCTTGCCGGTATCTATCTGGCCATGGGAGAGAATAAGAAGGCCGTCGATGCGGCTGAGACCTCACTCTCTTACGAAGAGTCATCGTCGGCTTTTATGAGCCTGGCAAACGCGTACCATGCGGCCGGCAATCTGAAGAGGGCGATAAAGTACTACAAGAAGGCTGAGAGACTGGACTCTGAAAGTCAGCTTCTACATTACAACCTTGCTGTCCTCTGGTACGATATGGGTGACTATAATGAAGCGCTCAGGGAGATAAGCAAGATAGTCAGCGCGGAGGGTGTCGATGTCAGGAGTGTGCTCACCTGTCGCGCACAGATACATATGAGGCTTGGGGAATATGAGAAGGCTCTTAAGGATTTTGCGGAACTGGCGAATAAATATCCGTATGACCCATCTCCCTACAAGAATATGGGCATCATCCACGAACTCTACCTGGATGACATGGACAGCGCCCTCAAGAGCTATACGACCTATCTGGAGAGAACGGCGAGGGGAGCGGAGGATATAAAACTGTGGATCCAGATCGTGAAGTCAAGGATGAAGAGGGGTGGGAAGTGATGTCCGGCAAGTTAGCCTTGTCTCTGACGATTATATCCGTCTTGACCCTCATTTTTTCCATGTTTCTGCCGCAGCAGGGTTGTGCTGAGACACCCCCCAGGATAGTGGAGCGGACCATAAAGATAGAGGGGGCACTCGAGAAGCCCAGGGTCATATTTATAGTATCGAGGGCTAATCTGTGGAAGGACTTCACTATTAAGAAGACGTATATTACAGATATCTTGAGACCGGTATATCCGGATGACTTGATCAGGGAGATTGAGAGCACCGACCGGTGACGACTCGGCCGAAGCCCATGTCGCGTTGTCCGGCTGGGGGCTGGATATGCATCACCACTACTGAAGGAGGTAGGCTTGTATGGAATCGTTAGCATCATTCTTTAAGGACGGCGGTATATTCATGTACTTCATCCTCGCCGTCTTCGTTATAGGGATAGCCGTTATAGTGGAGCGTGTGAATATCCTTATATTGAAGTACAACGTGGACGGCAACAAGTTGTGGAGCAGAGTGAGTAAGTTGATACGCAACGGAGACATGACACAGGCCGCCGCCTTGTGCAAGGGATCGAACGCACCACTCATGCGGGTACTCCATGCCGGTATTTCTTCAGCCAATAAGTCCGAGAGAGAGATTCAGGATGCCATAGATGAGGTCACCTTGGAGGTTATGCCGGCGGTGGACAAGAGGACCTCCTATCTGCTTACGCTCGCCAATATAGCGACGCTTCTGGGACTGCTGGGGACGATACATGGGCTTATACAGGCCTTCGATGCCGTCGGTAAGGCCGATCCGTCGCAGAAGGCGGCGATGCTGGCGGGTGGTGTCTCCATAGCTCTCTATACCACGGCATTCGGCCTCATCGTAGCCATACCGATGCTCGGCATGTACACGTTGCTCCAGGCGAAGACACACAAGATCGTGGACGAGATAGACGAATTCTCAGTAAAGTTCATCAACCTGCTTAAGAGGAGTAGGAGTGGCGTACAA
>WGFD01000066.1 GCA_015492395.1 Deltaproteobacteria bacterium
CAGTTATGGTCTACCATGACGGTGTCAACTTTATTAAGGTCGTCGGCAAGACCCTAATGGATGCACTGGACAGGTATCTCAACGAATTCGAGGAGAAGGCGGAGAATACAAGAGAGGCCTTCTCGCTTACCGCTGGAAGCGGCATCACCTGCCCCTGACGGAACCATGTCCACGGCGAGGATACGCGACTCCATTTAAAGACCGCATTGTTTAGGACTGTCACACCTGGCATTACCACAGAGTTGAAAAGGCGGTCCGGCAGTCCTGGATGACTGTCGGTGTTCGCCTTATATCTTTTCCGATAAGTACGGCCATTACCACATACCGTCCACAAACAGCCTGCCGCGGCTCTATACAGAACAACATCATAACAGTGCCGCAGAACCTCACTCCTCGCTCCGCCTCCGTATATCTATATAAAGATGTTGCATGCATGGTCCGCTTAAACGCCTTACCCTATAACCAGCCATGGCGGGAAAGAGAGAAAGAATAGCGGCCTTCCACAGGAACGTCTTCTTTGCCGGACTCGTAAGCCTGTTTATGGACATCTCTTCGGAGATGGTCTATCCAATCGTTCCCCTTTACCTTTCAAACATTCTCGAAGACGGTCATAGGGTTAATAGAGGGCATAGCGGAATCCACGGCAGCTATACTCAAGACCTTCTCCGGTTGGCTATCCGACAAGCTCGGCAAGAGGAAAGTCCTCATGGAGCGAGGTACTAGCGGCCAAGGTTTACGGACAGGCTCGGCGAAGGCGTACGCACGGCGCCAAGAGACGCGACAATAGCGGATTCAACGGAAGTAAAGGGACTTGGGCTTTCACCGCGCAATGGACACGCTGGGAGCGATAATAGGTCCCGCTATAGCCTTTATAGTCCTTGCCGTGTTTGCCGGCAACTTCAGGGCAGTCTTCTGGCTAGCGACCATTCCCGGCTGCATAGCGGTTATGCTCATAATCCTATACATCAGGGAGAGACCCAGGACCGTCAAGGGTCGGGTGGAACCACCGAGGTTGAGCCCGGCAGCCATCGACGGAAGGTTCAGGCGCTACATGTTGGTGATCGCCGTATTCTCCCTGGGGAATACCAGCAATGCCTTCCTGATACTCAGGGCAGGTGACACCGGCATAACGGACGAGATTATCCCATTAACCTATATACTCTTCAACGTTACGTACTTTGCATCCTCCACCCCATTTGGAGTGCTGGCAGACAGGATAGGCATGAGAACCATGATCGCGCTTGGTTTCCTGCTCTATGCCATGGTATATGCAAGTCTCGCCATTGAATACACCCCCATACATATTTGGATATTATTCTCTTTCTACGGCCTGTTCAAGAGTATGAGCGACGGAACACAACGCGCCCATCTGGCCACTGTCGCCCCGGAAGATATGAAGGCAACGGCCTTCGGCATATACCACATGGTAGTCGGGTTGTTCCTCTTGCCTGCGAGTATTATAGGGGAGGGTCTGTGGGACGGGATAGCCCCCCCCTGGAACCTTCCTCTTCGGCAGTACCATGGGGCCATATTCTCCTTTCTTATCTTTTCTCTAAGAAAGGAGAGGCCTCCACACTGAAGTCCATTCTCGCGGTGGTCTCCACAAGCCTTCCCACCACATCCCCGAAGAATATCATATCCTTCACTACGCCACCGACCGGGAGGAAGTCCTTTGAGAACAGGGCCTCTATGTCTCCTGTCTGCGAACCGAAAAGCTCTTTATCTATTCTTATATCCGCGAGATAAGATAGAGACGGATTATCCGCCCTCTTCTGCATCTCCTCCTCCGTAACTATTTTCACGTACATATCGGAGACCCCGTCTTTGGGAAAGGTGGGTATACGGTATTCCCGGCCCATCTCTATCGGACCGTATGCACCATATCTGAAGTTATAGAACGCAGTAAGGGGGTCGTCGTACAGCACACCAGACGGTATAGGTTCCTCCTCCTCTTTATCCTCCTTCCCCCCTCCCCAGCTCTTCCACTTCATAACCATGTTGTCATAGTCCATTACCGTAACACCCCTCCGTATTCTACCACCTATATTTACCTCCTTCTCAAATACCTTCAGTCTGAATCTCTTCCCTCCGTCTATCTCCTCCACGTAGCTCCTGTATATATCCTTTCTGTACTTTGTCACCCACCCTATCACACCAAGTGTCTCCGCCTCCATAGTAATGAGATAGTCGTTTCCGTCCCTCTTGAGACTTATGTCTCCTACCGCGGCATTTTTAAACCACCAGAAGGTAATGTTGTACTTAAGCGCCTCTCCATCAAATGTTTCCCCTATGGAGGCCCTTCTTATGGCACCATCCTCAGGCGACGACGCGTAGGCGCTATGTACCGTAACACAGAAGAAGATGACCACAAGAATCACAGGCATCCTGGCTGGATTGACAATATCCTTTAACATACCGCCTCTATGTACCATACGATTATTTCGGTCAAGGGTTAAATTTCTTAAGAGGAATGGAAGATTAGATTTGTAAAGCTTCAGTCTGTTTTGCGGACTAAAAGAAGAGTGCCTGTGTGGGTAAACAGTATGGACCACCCGCTCCGCATTTTGCAACCTATCCATACACCCTCTGCTCCAACGCTGGTCAAACCAGGTCCTTAATGTCGATCCCCAGTTCCTTTATCTTCTTCCTCAGTGTATTCCTGTTTATCCCGAGAAGCGCCGCGGTACGGAGTTGATTCCCTCCCGTCCTCTTTAGCAAAAGCTTAATAAGGGGTCTTTCCATAAAAGGTATAACCGTCCCATAGAGCTCCTGTCCCTCTCTCAGTCCTATCTTGTCGACAAACTCTTTAAGTTTCCTGCTGATCATAACCTCTATGGACTCGCCATTTTCCTTCCTGCTGGGCAAGGCAAGATCATCTACGGAGAGCACGGGATTTCTGGAAAGCAAGGTGGCCCTCCTTAATATGTTCTCCAACTCCCTCACATTGCCGGGCCATGAGTACCGCTTGAGGGCATCCATAGCCTTCGGCGATATCTCTTTCGGCTCCATCCCCATCTCCTCCCGGAACCTCTTTAGGAAGTAGTCTATCAGGAGCGGAATATCCTCCTTTCTCGATTTTAACGGAGGGATCTTGATTGTAATGACATTCAACCTGTAGAGCAGGTCCTCTCTGAACCTGTTCTCCTCAACCGCCTTTTCCAGATCCTGGTTTGTAGCGGCCACAATTCTCACATCGACCCTCGTAGGCTTCTTGCCGCCCAGTACATAGAACTCCCTCTCCTGCACGGCCCTCAAGAGCTTACCCTGCAGCTCAAGAGACATATCCCCAATCTCATCCAGAAAGAGCGTCCCCCCGTCGGCAAGCTCGAACTTGCCCTTTCTCACCTCCATGGCACCTGTAAAGGCCCCCTTCTCGAAGCCGAACAGCTCGCTCTCCATAAGATCCTTAGGGATAGCAGCGGTATTCAATGCGACGAACGGTCCCTCACTCCTGTGGCTGTTGATATGAATCAGCTTTGCCAGCAGTTCCTTACCTGTACCACTTTCACCCTGTATAAGTACGGTCACGTCCTTGGCGGCAACCCTCCCGACGGTCTTAAATATCTCCTGGATGGCCCTGCTCTTTCCAATGAGGACGGTGTCTCTCTCCCACCTCTCCTTGAGCCTATCCTTCAGAATGGAGACCTCACCCTTTAACTTCCGGTATTCCACGGCTTTGTCGGCCATAACCTCCAGTTCATCCAGATCGAAGGGCTTCGTTATATAGTCGAAGGCGCCGCTCTTCATGGCCTCTATGGCGTTATTCATGGTTGCCTGGGCCGTCATTACGATTACCGGGATATGGTGGTCATTACCCCTTTTAAGCGCCTTGAGTACGCTCAGACCATCCTTCGCCGGCATCCTTATATCCATCACGGCGAGGGAAAAGTCTCCACCTCTCAACATCCTGAAGGCCGCCTTCCCGTCCCGCACCTCAGCCACATCAAACCCCTTATCGACAAAGAATCTCTTGAGGACCCAGAGAATACTCTCATCATCATCTGCAATAAGCACCCTATTCCCCATTATCTTTAACCACCTCCTCGGCTACCGGAAGATATACCACCACCTTGGTTCCCGCACCAGGGGATGACTCTATCCCGAAAAGCCCCCCGTGATCTTTAATAACCTTATAGGCTATGGCCATGCCAAGGCCCGTCCCGGTGGGTTTGGTAGTAAAAAACGGTGTAAAAACCTTCTCAAGATTCTCAGGCCGTATTCCGCGCCCATCGTCACGCACCTCCACAGACACCATCTTTATACCTTTCAATCCCTCCTCCACAAGATGGAAGTCCGTAACCATCCGTGTGAGTATCCTTACCTCACCGCTTCCCTCAATGGCTTCTATCGCATTCTTTATAAAGTTCATAAACACCTGTGTGAGTTGTTCGCCGTCGCCGCGGATGTGCGGCAGGCTTGGGTCGTACTCAAGCGATATGGATACGCCACGGGGGCGCGCCACCAGCACCAATACGTTATCCAATATCTTATGTATATTCAAGGATCTTAATTTAAGCTCTTTTGGTTTGCTGAAGTCGAGGATTTCCTCGATGAGTTTATTTAAACGGTCGACCTCCTTGATTATGATGTCGGAATACTCCCGCAACTCTCCGCCACTTACCTTTCTCGAAAGGAGTTGCGCCACACCCCTCATCCCTCCCAGTGGATTCTTGATCTCATGGGCGATACTGGCCGCGAAGACACCTATACAGGCGAGCCTCTCTTTTCTTAGGGAGTCAAGTTCCAGGGGTCTTATGCCAGAGAGGTCCCTCATAGTCGCCACTACTCCTTTCTGCCTTCCGTCTGTGCCGAAGACCGGTGACGCAGTGACGACTACGGGCAGAGGGCTGCCGAACCTCTGAGAGATAGTCCCCTCACACTCCGCGATCACCTTACCCTCTTCAAGCGTCTTACGCAGCATATCGACCAGCCAGCAATCCCTTGAAAAGACATCGGCAAATGATCTTCCGACGGCGAATGAGCTAGGCATGCCCGTTATCTTCTCCGCCATCTGGTTATAGGCGGCTATGATAGTCGAAGAATCGAAATATATGAGACCCTCGGCAAGGTTCTCAATGATGCTCTCAGAGAGGGATGGAGGTATCAAGTCGGCTGTACTCGTAGATGCTGATCTCTTTCGTTAAGTATATCTTGACGGCTTCGTAATAACGCCTATCTGCTGTGTTGTGCTTCATTTTTTGCTTCCCTGCGTACCATACCTGTCCAGCTGCCAGACGGGCCTGCATGCATGCGGATACGCAGAGGCAGGAGCAGACAGACCATACCTCAGGATGCGCATCTGTTTATGGCGTTGTGGTTAGAAACCGTTCTTCCGGCCGGCCTCTTGCAACGAAAGGATGATATGCATCCTCTCGCCGAAGATGCCGAAGATCCATCCGACAGGGTGCAGAAAACCTTCAAACGCAAGGGAGGTCCAGACATATCAATGCACAGTATCCTTTCATTCATATTACTCCCGATCCTTCATGAGTTTCTTCAGATTCCTTTTATACGGTCCATTTACCACCCCACGTTCTGTTATTATCGCCCTGACGAACTTCGACGGCGTCACGTCAAAGGCCGGATTCATAACCTTAACCCTCTTAGGGGCTATCCTTATCCCCAGTATATGGGTCACCTCCTTCCCGTCCCTCTCTTCTATAGGAATGGCGTCGCCGCTCTCTATACCGAAATCTATGGTAGATATCGGGGCCGCAACATAGAATGGCACCTTATGCTCCCTGGCCATGACGGCCACGGAGTATGTGCCTATCTTATTTGCAACATCACCGTTGGCGGCAATCCTGTCGGCGCCCACAATCACGCAGTTTACAAGCCCCTTCTTAAACATGTAGCCGGCCATGTTGTCGGTAATCAATGTGGTATCGATACCGTCTTTGATCAGTTCCCATGTGGTAAGCCTTGCCCCCTGAAGAAACGGCCTCGTTTCGTCCGCAAGCACCCTGACCTTCTTGCCCTCTTCCACGGCACCCCGTATGACCCCCAACGCAGTACCATAACCGGCCGTGGCAAGTGCGCCCGCATTGCAGTGCGTAAGGACGGTATATCCATCCTCAATGAATACCCTGCCGTTTATGCCTATCCGCCTGTTGGTCTCTATATCCTCCGAGTGGATCGCCTTAGCCTCTTCCACCAGTCTCCACTTGAGCTCCTCTATAGAAAGTCTCCTGTTTCCGGAAACCACTCTCTTCATCCTGTCTACGGCCCAAAACAGGTTGACCGCTGTAGGTCTTGCACTCGATATAGTCTTACATACCTTTTCGAACTGAGGCCTGAAGCTCTTCCTGTCCTTGGCCTTTATCTTCAGCGCCCCCAAGGCAACACCCATGGCCGCGGCCACGCCGATTGCCGGCGCGCCCCTCACCACCATATCCCTTATCGCCCTGGCGACACCACGGTAGTCCCTGTATGTAAGATAAACTTCCTTCTGCGGCAAAACCCTCTGGTCTATCATCACCACACTACTGCCCTTCCACTCGACGATTCTGAACATCTCTTTTGTCTTCCTCCTCTCCTATCCTTATCTTGTAGCCGCAAAATCATACCGACCGGCGCCGGCTTGTTGAAGATCCCGCAGATTGCTGCGGGAAGGCCGCTCGGTGGACACGTTCAATTCACATCGACATGCACTTTAAGATTTATCCTTCCGCCAAGATCTCAGTACGGAGCAGTCTCACTGTAAACGAGGCTGTCATCGAGCGGAATCACACTAACCCTGTCACCCGACCTGAAGGCGGTACCCTCGACAGGCAACATTATAAGAACATTTGCATTGACTATACTGGTTATCATGCCCGATCCCTGTCCTTCCAGCGGAATGACGCTGAAATCCCCCACCCTGCCTTTCAACACACCCCTGACAAAGTGCATCCTTCCGGCCTTCTTCCTGATATCCACGGCAAGGACGGCATCGAAAGAGGTTGTAAAGATGGATTTGCGCCCTGCCATCTTCCTAAGCGCGGGTGCCACGAACTGCCCAAAGGCCACCATGGAAGAGATGGGATTGCCAGGCAAGCCGAAGACGGGCTTGCCGTTTATGAGGCCAAAGGCAAGTGGTTTGCCGGGCTTCATGGACACCTTCCAGAACCGCATCTCGGACCCCATGTCTTTCAAGACACCCTTAACAAAGTCGTAGTCACCTACAGAGACACCACCGGAAGACACGATACAGTCACTGTTCAGACCATCCATCAGCCTTTCTTCGAGGTCTTCCCTCGTGTCCCTGGCTATACCCAACTGTACAGGTTGCCCACCGCAGGAGATTATCTGGGCGGAGAGGGCATAACTGTTGCTGTTGACTATCTTACCCTCGGTAAGTCCGACATGTATATCGACAAGTTCGTCACCTGTAGAGAGTACCGCAACCCTAGGCCTCTGATAGACACTTGTAGAGGCAATCCCCGCACTGGCCAGGATGGCTATCTCCGCCGGTCTGATGACTTGGCCGCTCCTGATCAGAGTATCACCGCTCCTATAGTCCTCTCCGGTCCTCCTAATATTTTCACCGGCCCTAGCCTCTTTGAAGACCTTTATCCTGTCTCCCCCTACACTCTCCGTATTCTCGACCATGACGACGGCATCCGCGCCTTGGGGTACAGGGGCGCCTGTCATAATC
>WGFD01000067.1 GCA_015492395.1 Deltaproteobacteria bacterium
ATCCTCCTTCTGTTGTTTTTTGGGCCGTCTAAACCCTGGAGGATTATACCCTTTTCCTAATTTACAGAAAAGATATTACAGCATCAGTACGGGAGTCATATTACAACAGTGATAAGCGACCTCGACAGTTCTTGAATCGTGCCGGGGGCAAACATCGGTTCGTTCGGAAGAACAAGTTTAATCACCAAAGCGTCGATAAGTATGAACAATAATGAGAAGACCACGATGCCTATGTACCATTTCGGAAAGGATCTTTTCTTCGCGAAAAAGAGATATGCGATATAACCGGACGCGACCACCAGTCCTGTATTGATGACGACCTCCATTATGATTATCGGGGCCCAAAACCGGCTATACGCCTGACTACCCGGAGTCGTCAGTACATCCCATGATCCGCTTGTAAAGATCGGCGTGAAAGCCCCCACTAACAGCACGCAAATCCGTAACGGCGCGATAACGACACCTATGCCAACTATAATCAACCATCCACCCAATCCTCTGAGATGATTTTCCGCCTGCTCCACGTCCGTTATCCCTCCTGCCTAACACCACAAGGTAAGCCGCGCCGCACGGCGTCGGCCCGAACACACATATACCATACGTTGCCTCCTTACTTGTATAACACAGCGATACGCCGAGTATAAGAAAAAAGGACGGGACAAAGAACCGAGAGTCCAAGGTGGGAACTGGAACGGGTTTATGTTGAAACTATGATATTCCGTGCTTCGATTTCCGGCCTCTCCGACCTATGCAAAAAGGTCTATGGTGACGTACTGTGCCTCTCCGATATCAGAGGATGATTGATAGGTCTTAGCAACTATATCGCCGCCTTCTTTAGCCGCATCCGTGGAGCTCCTGCGTGGACCGAAGAAGTTTTCCAGCATGGAACCCTCCTTTTTCAGATTAGATACGAGCTTATCCGAAGCTACTACGGCAGCCGCAATGGCCTTATTCTTTAAAAAGAACCCCCTCACTAAAGGAAAGTCCCCCTGGAACCTGTTCTCCGCCAGATCGGCCTGGTATGCCTCTACCAGATCAGACGTGGAGAAGTCCCTCAATGAGAGATCCGTATTGGCCCTTAAGTAGCCGGCCAGCTTGAGATCCTCCCCGCTCAACTCACTTGCCACGACTAACTGCGCGAACCTGGCATCTTTTTCCAGGAAGTCGGTGCTGAAGTGGGTGGGCATCTTTAACAGGTCCTTTGCTTTGGCGGCAATCTCCGAGTTGTATGCAGCGGAGTTCCGGCCGATCTCATCAACGAACCTCTTTGCCGCCACCCTGTCGGTCTTGACCCGAGAAAGGTCGTAAGGGCTCTCCAGGAGATGAATTGCCGCTTCCGGGTGGGCATTCAAGAACTTACCGGTAATAGGTGAGGTGCTTCCAAGAGAAGACGCGACCTTGTCTGCTATGTGATTTAAGAGCGCGCCTCCAACAAAGTCCCCATCCTTCACAATGGTTTTGGCCAGCTCCGCGTCGTTGTTCAAGGCATCGGCGATATTCCCCATGTTGATTGAAACGAACTTGGCAAAATTGAAGTTTTCCTCCAAAAACTTGCGGGTTACGGGTGAACCACTATCCAGCTTTTCAAGGGCGCCTGAAACAATGACATCTTTCAGGTCATCCCTCTCACTTACCTTCCTCTCCTGGAGTATCGCCTTGAGATCACTGTCCTGATTAATGAAGTCGATCAGGTCTCCATTGGCCTTTATAAAGTTCCTCCTGTCGGAGGCAACGATACGGTCATTGTAAGAGCGCAGATTCGAGTACTGTTTCGGTGGAGATCGGCGTAAAAAGGCGCTTTGCGCGGCAACTGACGGTATGGAGAGGTTGACAGTAGCCATTTTCCCGCTTCAGTTTAAGCAAAAACCCACCTGTCTGTCGCGGCAGACAGGTACTCTTAATGGTCGATTTACGGGCTCAAGTTCCTTCCCGCCACTCTCGCAATCCCTCCTTATTCCAAGTCAAAATCCGCGTATAAGATTCTACCTGCCTGTGTTCTAAGATCGCATTTTCTATGCCAAAAACCTGATTGCGGCGTGCAACATGTAACTCCCTGAAAAACAAGGTATATTAAGGTCGCCATCGTTCTCTTCCGGATTCTCCAAAGCGCCATATCCCGCATCTTTTTCATTATATCTGTAATCTTTTATCACTACTACTATCCCGGATATTTGCCTTTTTACCGGAGGGAAAAAAGGGTATAATGGTGTCCGGCGGGGATATCGGAGTCAATAATCCCATAGGTAATACACATTATATCACAGATAGAAGCCGCGGGGAATGCCTGCCCGCCCGCCAATCCTGGCGGACGCAGACAGGCGTTTGCGATGCGTGTTCAATGTACTCTACGTATGATAGTTAATCTTAATTGACAATCTCGTAAAAAGTCGAAAACGAGGGCGGCACGGCAAAAAGGTCCTGATGCGAGGCGAGCGAATCCTGAGGAATGGGCTGGGGGATCGTCCCATATTTACGGACGAACCGGAGTGAAGCCGTAGAATGGGACTGTCCCCTAAACGGCGAAGGTGGATTTTTTATGAAGCCGTCTTAACCGAGGATCAGCAAAGAAAGGAGGAAAAGATGGGCAAGGCTAAAAAAATGGTGCCACTTTTGGTTGGAGTAGTATTGGCCGTCATTATACTCTCTTTCATAGGTGTAACGGGATTCCGTGGAGAGATAGGCAGATACCAGATCGCGACAACGCAACAAGACGGTGTGTATGTAATCGATACCACGACCGGCGAAGTAAGGACGGTGATCCTCCGTAACGGCGGAGTCTTCAGAAAACAATTGGGCATGCCGTTTAAGCAGATGCGGCTTACCCCTTAATGTGAAAGGATACTTAGAAGGACCTTGCGCTTATATCCATGCGTTATGTATAGAGCGGCGCCGCAGACACTGGGACCCGGCCTTTCTTTTCTGGAGCCGGCGGAGGGATTCGAACCCACGACCTGCTGATTACAAATCAGCTGCTCTACCACTGAGCTACGCCGGCCAAGGCCGCGCCGGATTTCCAAATAATATTATAACTAAATCCTGCAAGCGATTGTAAACATATTGCAGTGTAAAGTCGGAAAAGGTAGAATCTCCAACAGGTTAACCAGCAAGAAAACC
>WGFD01000068.1 GCA_015492395.1 Deltaproteobacteria bacterium
CTTGACTCCTCTTATACGCTTATTCGCATCCTCGTCCTCTATCACGACCCCGAACTGTCCGAGTCCTTCCACTCTACCCTTCTTTACTATGAAGAGTACCGCTCTATTCATAAGCTCGCTGGCAAATCTGAGCAACATCAAGGTGATCTCACTCGAAGACTTGGGATTCTGCAATTCGTAGATCATCCCCTTAAGTAATTTAAGTCCCGGCGTAGAGGTGACCTTCTGAGTGCCAGATTCCCTCATTCCGAGTTCCATCTTTATGTCCTCAAAGTCATACTCGTTGTCATCTGCCTCTTTTACGCTTTTCGTATCCACCACAGGCTCGATACTATCGACGTCTTCAGCCTCTTCTCCATCAAGGGCCGCCTCCTCCTGTGGCCTATTGGCCTCATCCAGAAGCCTTGAACCTTCCATGGCAATAAACTGAGGATTCACTCCAGGCTCGATGACTATACCGTAAGGGTCTCCTTTTATAAGGTCCAAGTCGCCGTCGATCTCATGCAGCTCGAACTCGAAGCTCCCCTCGGATATAAATAGCCTCAAGACCCGGTTCTGCAGTTCGTCACGAAGGGCGTCCAACATTATACTCTCATCTATATTCAAGGACTTCCCGAGAAGGGAAATTGAATTAATGCACTGATCGGAATGACTTAAGACTGCTTGCATCTCTTCCTTTGAAGCTATGCCCTTTTCTGAAAAGATAGCATAGAGCTCCTTCATAGGGCCGTCTATTACAGCGCTAATAATAAGACCTTCTTTAAAATACAGATCTCCTTTTGCCGCTTCGCCCCTGATACGAAGTATACCCGACCTGCGGCTTAAAAATAAGATCTGGAAGATATCGCCGAGTCCGAGATCCTCCAGGTTTCCAACTAGACTCATGCATATACCTCTTCTTAGATATCAGTCCAGCGCCATGATAGTCGATGACCTCACGGTTTCTGTATCCCGCAAAAGACGGCATCTGAAGTACGATTGTATTGGATACTCCATGAATCTCAGGACCTTATACATAACATAACCACCTCGACCAGGATTACGGATGCGGCTCACACCAGTTGTATTTCTCTTAATAGTCGTATTCACGTGCCCCTTGATGTGTTATCGGCATATGAATATTCAGCTTAAATAAATATTATAGAAAGCGGATTGCCAGAGAGGTTTACACTTGAAGGCCGGTATGCATCTTCAGGCAGAGGTGACACCTTCTTCAAAGTAACCGAAACACGCTCGCAGAGAAGGGGGAAAACATACACCAAGTCATGAACGTAGCCGGCAAACGTTTGTCTGTATGTGGCTCACCTACATCGGCAGGGATTCGCAGTGAACTTCAATAATGGAAGATCCTCCGTATTGAAGCAGGCCGGGACACATACAGATTGCCAAGATCGTGCATTATATATAAAAAAGTAATCTGCAGCTTAGGAGGTACCGCACTCGGTCATGCTTCCCTTGATCTTTTCCACAGTATGCCTTACAGCCGGCAGGATCACCGCCAGGCTCTCCCTAACAGCCTTAGGACTGCCAGGCAGATTTATCACAAGACTTTCTTTTCTTATACCACAGACAGCCCTTGATATCATCGCGTGGGGCGTCTTCTTCAAGCTCTCGGCCCGCATGGCCTCAGAAAACCCCGGTAGTTCCTTGTCTATCGCCGCCATAGTGGCCTCCGGGGTAACATCCCTGGGGGAAACACCCGTACCCCCAGTCGTAAATATCACATCCAGATGGTGTACATCGACCATCTCGCACAGCTTGTCTCTTATTATACCGGCCTCATCCGGGATCACTTCGTAGAACTCCACATTGCCTAACCCCCCATCCTGTACGATCCTCCTGATCTCCATGCCACTAACGTCTTCCCTGTCGCCAGCGTACCCCTTGTCGCTCATGGTCAAGATACCCACTGTAATTGTCATGTGATAAATCCCTTCAACCGTCTTACGTGCTAGGGGTGTTCTTCCACCCAGACCTCTCCATTTTCAGTCTTCTCCCTCTTCCATATAGGGGTGGTTCTCTTCAGCTCTGAGATAGCCCACTCACACGCCATAAAAGCGTCGTTCCTGTGCCGGGAGGAGACTACAATGAGAACGATATTCTCACCTATCTCTATCTTGCCTGTACGATGAACCACACCCATCTCGATTATATTAAAGTTATCGAGAGCCCTTGTCCGTATTTCACGGAGCTTCTTCTCCGCCATTTCAGGGTAGTGCTCGAACTCGAGGCACATAATCTTCTCTCCTTTGGAAATATCCCGCGCCGTACCCAGGAAGACGGCAACGGCGCCGGTCTCACTCGATGTCATCTTCACCCGGGCGATCTCCTCCTCAATAGAGAAGTCTTCCACCTGTATCCTTACCAGATCCTTCATGGGCTGTTATCCTCCGGAGAATGGGGGCAAGAAGGCGACTTCATCACCACTCTTTATCACTGTACTGTCCGTTGCCAACTCCTCATTAACAGAGATCAATAGCTTCCTCTTCTCAAGTAACTCCGTTAAAACGGGGTACTCCTTCGCAATAACGGACTTCAACTGTAGCAGAGTGGTTGGGAGAGTCAATTCCAGATCCACCTCATCCCTTCCAACCAGCCCCTTAAGCATCGCAAAAAACTTGAGCTTTATCACATCAACCTTTCCCGTCATCCCCACCTATCCTGATCTCTGCCCCGCTGAATGATTTATTTAAAAGTTCCTGGAATGTCGATCCATCTTCAGGGAAGATTGCATATCCGTATGAAAACTCACCATCTCCCTCCGGATTTATATCCTCCAAGATTCCATCCGGAAATCCGTACCTCATTATCTCATCTATCACCCTAAGGGCCTTCTCATCCGTTTCAAGGAAGAGTATCGCAAGGCTTTCCTCGTCAAGCCTCGCTACAATATCAAACTTCCTTATCTTCTCTTTGATAAAGGAGAATGGCTTTCGTAAAAACTGGGCCTCTTCACCGGCGGCGTACATCTTCAGATTCGGTATACGAATGGTTAAAAGGAGGAAACGTTTTCCAAATCTCATGGCCCTGTTGATCTCTTCAAGAGCACGCCTCTCCAAAAACTCCTTGGTAGTAAGGAACTCATACTCGTTTTCAGCCACCTCCTTTGAGGCCAACAGGGGTATACGCTTGGCTATATACATTGCGAGTCGTTTCAGCACCTCTATATCGCTCTTGGCGAAGTTGCAGGCAAAGACCGTATCATTGCTACTCTTGTTAAAGAGTGTCAGCACGGTAAGCACTTTATTTTCCACGACAACGGGATATGAAAGTACCGAACGTATATACTCATTCTCCGTCCTGGGTATCTCCTTTATCACAGGAACCTTCGACTTCACCACATCCAGCAGGATCTCCTTCTCTATAAGAATAAATGACTTCCTGATCCTCTCATCATCCAAGCCATAAGCCCCGCGTAATCTGTACCTCCCGGTGCCACTGTGCTTCACTCGCACCGTCGATCCTTCCGCCCCCAGTATCGCCGCCGCCGTTGCGGACACCGAGAGATAAAACCTGTCAGGATCCGATATGGACATGAGTTCCAGCCCGGTCTCATCGACAGCAAACATCTTATTGAGATGCTGTTTATTGTCCTCTTCCCTCTTTATCCTGTCTATGCTTTCAGCCAGATAAGACGCCACACTCTCAAAGAGCGGTTCCATATCGAACTCTGGTTCATAATCGGAGATGAAATGCATGGATAAGACACCGGTCAACTTCCCCCGTCCCTCCATCGGCAGAGCCAGATACATCTTGTAACCACCGCCATCACTTATATCCTTCAAGACAACCCTCTCCCGTTTCCCCGCAACCCATCCCTCAATACCGCCACCCCCGCGAACCGCAAAGTGCCCGATAGAGTTGACATCCACGACACTCGATGCCCTGAGAGCCAGCCCCCGGAGGTCCTCATCGTAAATGTATATGAAGCAAGCGATACCGTCCATTATATCAGACAGCCTCTCACATACCGCAGCAAGCCTCTTGTTAAAGGCTATCGGAGAATTTATTATGGTGTCGATACTCCGCGACAGTTCGAACTTGATCTCGTTGTACTTCATCTTGCTGTATTCTTGAGATCTGTGTATCACTTCAGCCGCAAGTGTGGCCAGATTTGTAAGAAAATCAAGATCTTCCTTGGTGAAGGCGTGGGCGGATTCACTGCTCCCTACATTGACCACTCCTATAACGTCCGAATCAACAATGAGAGGAACACAGAGGGCGCTCTTGACCGCACTGCTCTCTCTGATATGTTTAAACTCCCTCTCCTCCGCCTTGCCCGACAACAGCAGAGACCTCCCCTCCATGGCAACCTTACCGGCGATACCTTCCCCAAGAGGCACCCTTATTTTGTCTACGACCTCGTTGTCCATCCCCCTGGCCACCTCTACGCGCAGTGTGCCGTCATCCTTATCGAGCAGCATAATGGACCCACGCTCGGCCCGTGTAGACTCTATGGCAAGCACCAGGATAACGGTCAGGACCTCCTTCCTGTTGGAGGTCAGCTTCACGGCATCCACTATCTCCCTCATGGAAGACAGGAGTTTGAACTGCTCCTTGGCAGTGACAACAGCACCGCCTTTAGAACCGAAGGCCGTGCTCCTTAATCCCCAGAGAAGTTTGGCGCTAAGGAGACTCATCTTCTTGACTCCGTTAAATTCCGGTTGTTGCAGAAATCCCTGGGTATTTCCGTTACGGATGCAGTCAATGATTATATCCAACTCTGGGGCAGTTCTGAGGATATCTATGTCGTTGGAAACCTGTACGCCGTACTTTCCAGCCAGACTGTAGCCCATCTCTCCGAGCTTACAGAGCATCGCATTGGGGTCGGGCTCCACTATGTACTCCAGCTTGACCGTATCATCTGTGAGAAGGATGGGTAAAAGGGCCAGTCCCTCTTTATTAGCGCCTATAATAGCTACATGTTGTGTCTTGGTATTCAAAGTCTTTGTCTTTTATGCGTTCCTTACCAGAATACCCATCTCCACCAATCTCTTGACCAGTTGGGAGGATTCGATATCCCCCCTGTATATCCCACCGACCGCTGAATCCCTCACCTTCTCATCGAGCCTCTTCGCTCCCTCCAGCAATAGCTGTTCCACATCCCCATCGATGGTCAGGGCAGGGGGTTCTATATTCGCCTCCACTTCAAAATCACCGTCTCCCCACCCTATAATATGGTAAAGGGCATCTTCTCCCACAAGGTCGCTGCAGATCGCGTGCACCACCCTTCCGTCTTTCATGTAAACCTTACCGTTACCCAGGTCCGATGAAAGATAGATGGCCGCAGTCTTATTCTGGAGATGGAAGACCTGGACTATATCTACCAGCCCCATATCCTTAAGCCGCCCCCTGATGCTCATAAACTCACCCAGCTTAAAATTAACCCATGAAGACCTGGAATGTCAACACAAGAGCCTTTTGGGTTATTTTGTCTTGACAATGATATCGGAGAGATGCTTTATTACTTTAGATGCGGCGGCGTACCCAAGTGGCTAAGGGGGGGGTCTGCAAAACCCTTATTCAGCGGTTCGAATCCGCTCGCCGCCTCCATATCCAGTCGCCAGGGAGATTACGGAATTCGCCACGGAGGCGCGCAGGGATAGGGTTAGCCGTTCCAAAAACTATCGCTAGAAGCTGTCAACTTTCTATTCTTTACGGCCTCCTTGGTTATGATATAGGTATCTTATCACCGACACCCTCATGTCACGCCCGAGTGGCGGAACTTGGTAGACGCACGGGACTTAAAATCCCGAGGAGGCAACTCCGTGGGGGTTCGATTCCCCCCTCGGGCACCACTTAGAATCAATAGGTTACGGCGATATATGGAGTGAATACTATTTTCAAAAAATCCAACTCTCCGAAAATCCTCCAACATTTCATCCTCGAAAAGAGGTAATTCCAGACCACGAAAGCGTATTAAATGCCGTTATATTCGGGTCAGCCGACCCAGTCATTGCGAGCCCTTCGACGGGCTCAGGACTGGCGGAGAGCGGCAATCCCGTAAGCGCGAGGACCTTGCTTTTACTCTTTCTTTGTGGTAGTATTTTTTCATACCATAAATGGAGGTGGCTTGTTATGGGAAATGCGGTCAAGAAGACCATATCCCTGCCCAGGGATATGGCGAGAGAGATCGAGGAGATGGCCGACGAACAGGGAAAGAGCGTAAGCGCGGTCATACAGGATGCCGTCCGTCTCGCGAGGAAGGAGAGGCTCCGCAGCGAGTTCTCCGGTATGCAGGGCTACTGGAGCACGCGGGCCAGGGAAAAGGGGATACTTACCGAGCGGGACCTTAAAAGATATTTGGAAAAGAATTGAGGGTCGTCTTCGATACCAATATCTTCGTATCCGCCCTTGCCATACCTGGCGGCCTTGCCGAAAAAGCCGTTCTGAGGATAATCGAGGGTGAAGACACCTTGATCGTCTCAAGGGAGATGCTCGACGAACTGCTTGGCGTCCTCTCAAAGAAGTTCAGCCGGGACGCGGAGCAGTTGAGCCGCGTGGCCGTCGTTGTCTCGGAGATGGGAGAGATGGTCAAGGGCGGCAGGAAAATCAAGGTCCTCCGAGACGACCCCGACAACAGGGTGCTCGAATGCGCGGTAGCAGGCAGGGCAGACCTGGTAGTCACAGGGGACAAGGAGATGCTTGGACTCAAGACCTATAAGGGGATAAGCATAATCACTCTCAAGGATTATCTTGCCATGGAAGGTGGGGCTTGACGCGGCCGTGATGTCCGGAGGAGGAAGAATGAACCTCTCCGGGCTTTAGCCCGGAGAGGTTCATTTATTCTTACTCTTCTTCTTACGGTTCGGATCACTTGAAGGTGGCTTACTACTATTTCTGCTGTTCAGGTCCAAACGGTTGGCAAGCAACTTTATCACCACAACCATCATGCCAAACATAGACTTTAATGCAGGCGACAAATTCTTTTC
>WGFD01000069.1 GCA_015492395.1 Deltaproteobacteria bacterium
GAAAAGAATTTGTCGCCTGCATTAAAGTCTATGTTTGGCATGATGGTTGTGGTGATAAAGTTGCTTGCCAACCGTTTGGACCTGAACAGCAGAAATAGTAGTAAGCCACCTTCAAGTGATCCGAACCGTAAGAAGAAGAGTAAGAATAAATAAATCAGATAAAAAACCGGGTGGGCAGCAAGGTCATACGGTGACGACACTTAAACGGATAGAAGATCCTGATGAAGTCCAGGTAATAAGGATAGACAGAAGGACCTTACCAAATGATCGGAAAAGACAAGTTTTTGATATTGATATTTCCAGGATTGTCACTGAGTACCAGGCAGAGGTATTGGAAGACAGTAAAGGAAATCGGTTTGTCGCTACTTTCCCTGAGGGTGTTACCAAAGCAGTACAGTATGGCAATAAGCTGAAAGCACATGCCGTCTATATGTCACAGTATCAGCTAATTCCATACAAACGGATAGAGGAATATTTTTCAGAGCAACTCCATATACCTTTAAGCAGTGGTTCTCTCTGTAATTTCAATCATGAAGCATTTGAAGGTCTGGCAAATCACGAGGAGACAGCTAAAGATAAACTGGCGTTATCAGGACTGGTGCATGCTGATGAAACGGGCAAAAGATATACAAAGTCTGCTTGAAGAGATTAATCAGAAGGTTAAGGCAGGGGGTGGGCAACTGTAAGCCATTGAATCCGGTAAATATCGAAAAAAGTACCGAAAGATTCTAAAAGAAGCCGGAGAAAGTGAATGTCCTCCCCCGGAGAAAAACAAGAAAGGAAAACGAGGAAGAATTAAGAGAAGTAAGTCAAGAAATCTTCTGGAAAGACTTATCGCTTATGAAAAAGATGTCTTGCGGTTTATGGATAATCTTATCGTTCCATTTACCAATAATCAGGGGGAGAATGATATCAGGATGACAAAAGTACAACAGAAAATATCGGGCTGTTTCAGAAGTGACAATGGCGCAGAGATATTCTGCCGTATTCGTGGTTACCTGTCTACTTGTCGCAGGCAAGGTATTAGGTCGAGTCTGGCTATGGAGTTGCTTTTTAATGGAGAACTTCCTCAGTTCATAAGCTAACGTTGTTGTACTTTAGATGTTATGCTGAATGGTTACGACCCAAGCAACGTTTTTCATATTCATTTTGATCATTCATCGCCTCTTGCTCCTTCCAAATGTTTTTGGAAGAAGTTTAGGCGATCTTAAATTTGGTTCACGATGTTATTACATTCTTTTGGTATACGATGTTATTACATAAACCCACTAGGTGGTTGGCGAGTGAGCACAACTTGCGTATTCCTTACATTTGAAGATCCCATGGGCCACGCCGTGGGGGACTTCGGTATCGATGAGCATTCATGGAGCGGGATAGGTCTCGATGACATGTATACATGCAACGGCGGCCGGAAGAAGGAATAACGCGGTACGGCAGGCGGGCTTTCTACGGGCCGGTAAGGACTTGATCTCATGCAATCCCCAGTTCCGCCTCCTCCAGCGCCTTTATCCTGTCCCTCAGTTCTGCGGCCTTTTCGAACTCCAGCCCCTTTGCCGCCGCCGCCATCTCCTTCTTCAACGCCTTTATAATCCCAGGCAGTTCATGCGGCGGGATGTACTCTTCTTCGGTCTCCTCGACTGCCGGCACCGTGTAGTAGTCGGTTTCGTAGATGGAGGAGAGGATATCCTTGATCTTGCTCTTGATGGTTTCCGGGGTGATGGAGTGTCTTTTGTTATATTCCGCCTGCATCTTCCGCCGCCTGTTGGTTTCGTCGATAGCCGCCTTCATCGAGCCGGTGGTCGTATCAGCGTACATTATGACCATGCCGTTTATGTTTCTTGCCGCCCTGCCGCAGGTCTGGATAAGGGATCTTTGCGAGCGGAGAAAACCCTCTTTATCGGCGTCCATGATGGCTACGAGGGAGACCTCCGGAAGGTCCAGGCCTTCCCGGAGGAGGTTTACCCCTACAAGGATGTCGAAGGTTCCCAACCTCAGGCCTTTTATGATCTCCACCCGTTCCAGTGTCTCTATATCGGAGTGTAGATACTTGACCTTCAGTCCCATATCCAAGTAGTACTGAGTCAGGTCTTCCGCCATCCTCTTCGTCAGAGTGGTCACAAGCGCCCTCTCTCCCTTCTCGACCCTCTTCCTCAACTCGCCGAAGAGATCGTCCACCTGGGCGCCGGCGGGCCTCACCTCTATGTCCGGGTCCATAAGTCCTGTGGGCCTGATTATCTGTTCCACAACCACACCGTTGGTCTTCTTCAGCTCATATTGCCCTGGTGTAGCCGAGATATAGATGACCCGCTTTACCCTCCTCTCGAACTCTTCGAATCTCAAAGGCCGGTTGTCCAGAGCCGAAGGCAGCCTGAAGCCGTGCTCCACCAGGTTCTTCTTCCTTGCTCTGTCACCATTATACATGCCACCGATCTGAGGTATGGTTACGTGGCTTTCGTCTATGATGATGAGAAAATCCTCCGGAAAGTAGTCGATCAGTGTATAAGGGGGTTCACCGGGGAGCCTGCCGGTGAGATGGCGTGAGTAGTTCTCGATCCCGGTGCAGTAGCCCATTTCATCCAGAAGTTCAAGATCAAACATAGTCCTCTGTTCTATCCTCTGTGCCTCGAGTAGCTTCCCATCCTTCTTCAGTTCCTGTATACGTTCCCTCAATTCATCACGTATGGCGTCGACGGCCCTCTTCAGGTTGTCCCTGGAAGTGACGTAGTGGCTCGCGGGGTGTATAAGGGCCTTCTCCGCCTTTCTGACCACCTTCCCGCGCAAGGGATCTATCTCGCTTATGGCCTCTACGGTGTCGCCGAAAAACTCCAGTCTTATGGCCATCTCTCCTTCATAGGCGGGGAATACCTCCAGGATATCGCCGCGCACCCTGAACGTCCCCCTGTGAAAGTCATAGTCGTTTCTCTTATACTGCATCTCAACCAGGTGTCTTAAGATCCCTTCCATATAGATCTCCATCCCCCTTTCGACATAGAGATGAAGCTTTCCGTAGTCTTCCGGCGATCCGATTCCGTAAATACAGGACACAGAGGCGACGATGATGACGTCATTCCTTGTGAGGAGCGCGTGGGTCGCGGAGTGGCGGAGTTTATCTATGTCGTCGTTGATGGATGCGTCCTTCTCAATGTATGTATCGGTAGTGGGTATGTATGCCTCGGGTTGATAGTAATCGTAGTAGGAGACGAAGTACTCTACGGCGTTTTCCGGGAACAGTTCCTTGAGTTCACCGAACAGTTGGGCCGCGAGTGTTTTATTCGGCGCTATGACCAGGGCCGGCCGGTTATAACGGGAGATGACGTTGGCTACCGTAAAGGTCTTGCCGGAGCCTGTGACTCCGAGGAGGACCTGATGCTTCTCTCCGGATTCAAGACCCTCCGTCAATGCGTCGATTGCTCCGGGCTGGTCTCCTCTCGGCGTAAACTCCGTTGATAACTCAAATCGTTCGGTCATCTCTATATTATACATATCGCCGGTAGGAAGGCAAAGGGCTAGTTTTCCCAAATCCACCGCCTTTACAGAGGCAGGCTGGTTTGGGAAGAGGGAGGGGAGAATGGAGGGAGAATGGGAGAATGGTCAGGAGAATGGTGTCAGGTCTTGAATAGTGAATTAACCTTCGTAAGCATTTTCTGTATTGCTTTGTCTTTAGATAATCTCGATTTCATTATAGCTACTTGACGGCTTATAGATGAGTAGTCAAGACCAAACAACTCTCCGATCTCCTTATTATTGTACAATCCTGTATTCCAGATGCATAGGCAGGGTAACTGCTCCACTTGTAGTCTACAAGCCTCTCCACGATTCCGGCCCGCAATGGATTTCTATGAATGTAGCAGGAAAGGGTAAGAAGATATCTATCGTCTTCTACCAGAAAGGCTTTATAGCGGCCTTGAAACAAGTGGCCGTTGCGACAATGCCTCATATTGTACCGGCGGGTATAGGTGATGCCAAACCACTGCATACTTCTGGAAATGTTCGCCATGTTGGTCCTGAGAAGCAAATGGTAATGATTCCCCATAAGCACATAGGCGAAAATATCGATTTGATATCTTCCCGACATTTCACTAAGTGGTTTTAAAAATGAGAGACGATCCTTATCTTCTCTAAAGATTTCCTGGCCCTCATTACCCCTCGACAGTATGTGGTAATAAGCCCCTTCAAATTCTATACGCCACTGCCTTGTCATAAAAAATCCTCTAGCAAATATTCACTCTATTAGTCAATCAATTTATTCATATTCAAGATTTGATACCTTCTCCCCTTCTCCCTTCCCCTTTTCTCCTTCTATATTGACATCACCGTTAAGTTGGACTAACCTTATACAAGCCGTCGCCGCAATCCCTCATCCACGGATAAAAGGAGGTTTTCATGCTCGTAGAGTTCTCTATCATCCCCATCGGCAAGGGGGAGAGCCTGGGCGATGAGATAGCTAAGGCGCTGGATACGGTGGACAAGAGCGGTCTGCCGTACAGGGCCACCCCCATGTCCACCATTATAGAGGGAGAGTGGGACGAGGTTATGGACCTGATAAACAGATGCCACAGGGAGGTACTGGCCACGGCGCCCAGAGTGGTAACGACCATATCCATAGACGACAGGCCATCCGGGCCTCCCGGCAGGATCACCTCCAAGCTGGCCTCTGTGGAGGAGAGGCTGGGAAGGGAGGTGCGGAAGTAAGGCGGTTCCGGGGGCGGACCGCCGTCCGCAATTATGCTGAAGCTTTCACTCTTCCTCCATCTCACGGCCGCCATATTCTGGATCGGGGGCATGCTGTTTCTTACATTGATAGTAGGGCCATTCCTCATGACACTGGAACCGAAGGAGAGGTCCCGGGTCTACAGGTTCGTTGGACAGAGGTACAAGGTCTTCGGCTGGGCGGCGATAGCCGTACTCCTGATCACCGGACCATTGAACCTGCACCTCATGGGCGTTTCCCTCTCCTCCCTCTTCGACGGCTCGTTCCACTCCTCCAGGTACGGCATGGCCATCATGGTAAAGCTTCTCCTGGTCGCCGCCATAGTCGTCTCCAGCCTCATACACGACTTCTACCTCGGACCCAAGGCGCGGACCGACCGGAAGTACTCATCCGTCGCCAGGAGAGTGGGGAGGCTGAATCTGCTTATCGCCATGCTTATCGTCCTCTTCGCCACATTCATCAGACTTGGAGGTGTCTAGGTGGGACACAAGTTCGACCCCGCGAAGATAGATCTGCTTATAGGTAAAGAGCGGCACAAAGAGATGGATCCACGGTGCTTCCTGACGGAGAAGGGACTGTCAGGTGGGATGTCTCTCGCCGATATCGGGTGCGGTCCGGGGTTCTTTACATTCCCCGCCGCTGAGATCGTCGGTAAGGAGGGAAGGGTCTATGCCGTGGATGTGCAGGAGGAGATGCTAGATGAGATCAGGAGACGCACCCCTCCGGAGAATATAGTTCTGGCCCGTTCCGGCGAAAGGGAGATACCAGTCGAAGACGGCTCATGCGACATGGTACTCCTCGCCTACGTCTTTCATGAGGCGGAGGACAGACCCCCCTTCCTGGAAGAGATCAAGAGGATTCTCAAGGACAGCGGCCTGTTGATCCTCCTCGACTGGGAGAAGAGGGTCGAGGAGGAGGGACCTCCGTACGAGGAGAGGCTGGCGAAGCGGGAAGCGGAGACGCTCCTAAAGGGGGCGGGCTTCGAGGTGTTCGGGGGCGAGATGATAAACCCATCTCAATACTGTATATCCGCGAGGGCCGGATGAGCGCAAAGGTGGGCAAGACGATTATATCTATTGTCAGGGGGGATATAACGGAGGAAGATACGGATGCCATAGTGAACGCAGCCAATTCGAAGCTGGCCGGAGGTGGCGGCGTGGACGGCGCCATCCACAGGGCCGGCGGGCCCGCCATAATGGAAGAGTGCAGGAAGATCGGAGGTTGTCCGGCCGGTGAGGCGGTTGTAACCTCTGGAGGAAATCTCAAGGCACGGCATATCATACACACAGTTGGTCCGATATACAGAGACGGCAGACATGGAGAGAGGGAACTCCTGGCAAACGCCTACAGGAACTCCCTTAAGAGGGCATTGGAGAATGGCATCAAAAGTATAGCCTTCCCGTCGATATCCACAGGCGCCTACGGCTACCCGATAAGAGAGGCGTCGCGCATAGCGCTCCAGACTGTCATGGGCTTCGCTGAAGAACACGAGGGGATCACGACCATAAGATTCGTGCTGTTTTCGGACAGGGACCTGGGGATCTACAGAGAGACACTTGCCAACTTGAGAAATATCAACCGAAAATGCTAAAGTCCTGATATATATAGCCGATAGAGTAGGGGATTATACCCGATACCAGGGATCTGCGTTGCTTTCGACTATCATGAAGACTGCAGGAGGGAGTGATGAGTCAACATATCGGTTTCAGTGTGGGTACGGAGGAATTCGCCGTCCCAATCCTTGTGGTACAGGAGATAATAAGACCAACCAGCGCCGTCAAGCTTCCCCATACACCCGATTATGTCATCGGTCTGATCAACCTGAGGGGCAAAACCATCCCTGTAATAGACCTGAAAGAGAAGCTAGCCATTACGGAGAACGGTCATGGAGAAGATGGAAAGGTGCTGGTCATAAATATGGGCCAATTGACCTTCGGATGCAAGGTCGACGCGATAATGGGTGTAATGGATATCAGTGAAGATATGATAGAGACGAAGGTGGACCTCCTTGGCAATAGCGGAAGCGACTGCATCAATGGAATTGCGAATATAGACGAAAACAAGATGGTAATGCTCATAGACTTCCCGAAATTACTGAGCATTGAAGATATCTCCCTCCTGAGCGACCAGATATTAGATTCTGAGCTGTCCGATGATGGCAAGGTTATAGTTACAACCAAGAGATCCGGGATGGGCGGAGATATGTTGATAAGAGAGGTGAGGGAGGCTATGGAAAAGGACGCTGACTTGATTGGACTGAGTAAAGAGGCGGTAGAGAAGATCATGGACGAAGTGCAGAAGCTCCTTGACGCACTCTCTGGAGGGGACTTCGCAAAGGCCGAAGAGGCGGTCTTGTCCCTGTCCAACTACAGCGAGCGGGAGATCTTTTCAGAACTCGGAAAGACTACCAGGAAGCTCCACGATTCACTGAACGAATTCAAGTCCCTGGTAGATCCAAAGCTCAGCAGTATGGCTAAAGAGGACATGCCGGAGGCCACGGATAAACTGGAATGGGTTATATCGAAGACCGATGAAGCGGCAAACAAGGCCATATCCATATCCGAAAGGAACCTCTCTCTCCACCCGAAGCTCCTGAAAAGCTTGGAAGTCATAGAAAAGAGGTTCTCCTCGCTCAGAAAGAAGTCCGGAGAAGAGAAAGAGGCGCTGACATCTATAAGGGACGGTATTACGGGGATGAACAACGACTTCATGGAGATCATACTCGCCCAGGAGTTCCAGGATATAACCGGCCAGATACTCAAGAAGGTAATAAAGCTCGTCTCAGAGATGGAGGAACACCTAGTCAACTTGATAAAGATCTTCGGTGTAAAGGTGGAGCCGAAGAAGTTCGAAGAGATGGCAGGACCGCAGATAAAGGCGGACGAAGAGACACTCTCAAACCAGGATGATGTGGATTCGCTCCTCTCGGAGTTTGGTTTCTGACGGTTTGCAAAAGATGCGCGTCGTCGCAAGATTGGGAATACAGCAGATACGCGTACATCCCGCCGACGGGGCGAGCCGCAGATGGACTCATTAAACGGTAAGGATCGTGATATCTATACGGTGAACCGTTCTATATTGAACTCCCCCCCCTCAAAAAGAAGATAGCTCCTGTGGTTGACCCAGTCCCCAGGATTGGCGTAAATACCGACACGGTTGCCCCCCACCTCCTTAGAGATAGAGGCCACGTGAGAGTGGGCCATAACCACAACGTCAAAACCGTCACCGATCCTCTTTCTAGCATACCCCTTCATCATGCCGTCGAGCATAAGACCGTGTTCCATGCTGCGCCTGCTCCTCCTGGAAAGGGCCATGGCTATTCTCCAGGCACACGCGGAAGGGATTCCGGCGTAGATCAAGGCAAAGAGAGGGCTTCGCAAAAACCATCGCCACAGCCTGTACGAGACACTCATATCCACGATATCGCCATGGGTGATAAATAGTCTCAGGTCGTCGAGCTCCGACTCCGCCGACTCCGGGTAGACATCCGCCCCTATCGTAGAGCTGAAGAAGGGTCCCAAAGAAAAGTCATGGTTCCCCTCGCTGTACACTATCTCCGCACCATCTTCCCTGAGCTGCACCAACCTGTCGAGCACAGGTGCATACCTGCCGCGCAGAAATGGATCATCACCCGCCCAGAACTCAAAGATATCTCCAAGTATATAGAGCCTGTCTACACCTTTTATACTTTCCAGGAATCTGCAGAAGAGATCCTGATTGGAGTCACCGGGGCCTTTCAGATGGGCATCCGCTACAAAGACGGCCTTCACGCTACCTTAACGCCTCCTCCAACACCTTCCGCATAACATCCTTTGGCGGCTCCATGCCGGTCCAAAGTTGGAGACTCAAGGCACCCTGGCACACCAACATCCCAAGACCGCTATGGATGGCCAAATCCAACTCCTCGGCTGCCCGGAGAAAGGGGGTCTTAAGCGGCTTGTATACGATATCCGAAACTATGGCATGAGGGGGAAGCCTGTCTAGAGGGACCTCAAGGGCGGCCATCCCGGTCATCCCCAGCGATGTGGCATTCACCACAAGATCGGCCTCGATCATGCATGTCGCAAGAGAGTCCGTATCCAATCCCGTGGTGAAAACATCTATGTTTTCAAAGCGCTCCTTGATCACAGAGGCCAGCGCATCCGCCCTCGGTCGCGTCCTGTTGGCTATCACCAGCGTGGCCGGCCCCTCCCCAGCCAGCGCGGTTGCTATCCCCCTAGCCGCCCCGCCGGCACCGATGACCACGACGACCCAGCCCTTCAGTACCGCCGAAGTCTCCTCTTTAAGAGAGGTGATATACCCCTCTCCATCCGTATTGTAGCCGGTTAGTCTCCCTTCCCTGTTAACAACTGTATTGACCGCGCCTATATCCGCTGCATCCTTTGAAACCTCATCCAGGAACTCCATCACGGACTCCTTGTGCGGTATGGTTATGTTTACGCCGCCAATCCCCATGGCCCTCATGCCATCCACCGCTTCCCGCAACCTCTCCGGCTCCACCTCGAAGGGAACGTAGACCCCGTTTACACCCATGGCCTCCAAAGCCCTGTTCTGCATAAGGGGCGAGAGAGAGTGTGTCACGGGACGGCCGAATATGCCCAACACACTGGTATCGCCGGTTATCCTCACCGCAGTATCCTCCTTGCCTTGTCGACATCCCTCATGATCTGCTTCACAAGGGCTCCCGGGGCGCCGAAGCGCCGTTCATCCCTTAACCTCTTTATGAAGCCTATACTCAACTCTCTCCCGTATATCGACCTTTTGAAGTCGATAATGTGAACCTCCACCCTGGAGGTCTTCCCGCGGAATGTCGGGACACTTCCTATATTGGCGACACCTCCATAGGTCTTCCCGCCGATGGTTACAAGCACGACGTACACCCCTTTCTTGGGAATGAGCTCACTGCTCGTCGCCATATTGGCCGTAGGAAAGCCCAGGGTGACACCACGTCCGTCCCCCTCTATTACCTTGCCCTTTATGGAGTATGGCCTGCCAAGGAAGTTCGCCGCCTTCTCCACATCCCCCTCCTGTATGAATCGCCGCACAAGCGAACTGCTGACTATCATCCCACCCTTCTTGTAGGCCGCCATCACCTTGACCTTGAAGCCATACTTAGCGCCCAGTTCCTTAAGATACTCCACCGTCCCTGTCTTCCCCCTACCGAAGGCATAGTCGTGGCCGACCCACACCTCAGATGCCTTCATGTGTCTAACCAGGACATCTTCGACAAACTCTTCGGGGTGTCTGGCCGCGAACTCCTTCGTAAACCTCGCCATGACCATATAGTCCACCCCCATATCCCCCAACAATGCAGCCTTCTCGTCATCGCTAGTTATCAGTGGCGGCCTCTTCCGTGGCGCCACTATCTTGAGGGGATGGGGGTAGAATGTGTAGACCACGGATGGCAATCCAAGCGCCGTGCTCCTCTCCACCACCTTCCTGATTATCTTCTGGTGTCCGAGGTGGACCCCGTCGAGGTTGCCTAGAGTGAGTATGGTAGGACTGGAAAATCTGAACCTTCCCTTTAAGACCTTTATCGCCATACCTGTACGCCTGCCGGTGAGCCTAAAACTTTCCCGACTTTATGATCAAGGCGGCGAGCCATATACCAAGAAGCCCTGCCGTGACAAACCCAAGTACACCTATTACCGGATAACCGAAGAGGAACGGTCCTCCCTCGAAGGCCAGCACCAGAGAAGCTCCTATGATGAGAGCGGCCACAATGATACCGACGGTCAGCCTGTTCGAGGACCTGTCTATCTCGCCCATAAAGTCTTCCAGCCCCTTATGCATGAAGTCAATGGTAAACCTGTCACTCGTCATCTTCCTGAGTATCTGGTTCAACTGCGACGGAAGGTTCTTCGTCAGCTCGTGGTAGTCCCGCATCATCTCAACTACATCCCCGGCGATGGCTGAAGGACTCACCTTCTTGCAGAGAAGCTTCTCCGCATACTGTTCACTCTCCTTAAGTATATTCAGTCCGGGATGCAACAGCCTACCAAGGCCTTCAAGCTCGATCAGGCACTTGCTGAGGAGCAGTAGGTTTTGTGGAAGCTTGATCCGGTATCTGGCCGCGATACGCATATAATCTACAAGAAGCTCGCCTATACGGGTATTTACGACGGGCCGGCCGAAGTAGTGGAGCAATAGGTCATGATACTCCCTCCTGAAGGCCGCCCTGTCAATATCCTCCGGCACCATTCCCATCCTCATATATACCTTCGTCAAGAGTTCATAGTCCTCCTTCCCGATCCCGATGAGTATATCCGCAAGGTTCTCCATGAACTCCGCGTCCACGTTTCCAACGATACCGAAGTCGACAAAGGCGATTCTATCCTGCCCCACAACGAAGATATTCCCGGAATGGAGGTCACCATGGAAGAAGCCGAACTCAAAGACCTGCCGGAAGAACTGATTGGCAAGTGTATGCGCTACACCCCTGGTATCTATCCCCTCCCTCCGCATGGCATCCGTGTTGTCTATCTTTATCCCCTCTATCCGCTCCATCGTGAGAACCCTCTTGGTGGTCAGATTCCAGAAGACCTTCGGTATGACAACCCTCTCATCGTCCGCGAACCTCTCCCTGAACCTCCCCGTGTAGCTGCCCTCCAGGGTAAAGTCCATCTCCTTCTTTATGGCTGTGGAGAACTCTTCCACCATGCCGGTGGGACCGTAAAGCCGGCTTTCGGGGAGATACCGCTCCATGAGGCGGGCTATATACAATATGACGGCCACATCGGCATTGATAATCTCCTCTATATTGGGCCTCTGAACCTTCACGACCACATCTTCCCCATCTTTCGTTACAGCCCTGTGAACTTGAGCTATAGACGCAGCGGCTATAGGCCTTTCGTCCACGCTTGTGAAGAGCTCATCCAGAGGCGCACCCAGCTCTTCCCGCACTATCTTTCTTATCTCGCCGAATTCGATAGGTGACACTTCGTCCTGAAGCTTCAGGAGTTCGCTTATATAGTCCTCCGGAAGGAGATCGGACCTGGTTGAAAGGATCTGTCCCAACTTTATAAAGCTGGGACCCAACTCTTCGATGGCCCTCCTGAGTCTCTCGGCCTCCGATACGGTCTCCACCTCGCGCATCGCCTTTTTCCAGCGCAGCTTCTGAGGAAGGGAAACGATGCGGGTAAGATGCAACCTCTCCAACAATGGATAGAAGCCGTACTTTATCAGGACCGAAACTATCTGGTGAAGCCTCTTTATGCTCTTATAGCCCAGATAAAATCTCACGTCCTTCTCCGCCTCAGATCTTTACGTTTAATCTTCCGCGTTCCCCGCCCGGCGGCACCGTCATCCACGAGCAGCATGTCTATCCGTCTCCTCTCCAGGTCCACCCTTTCGATCCTCACGACTACTTCATTGCCTATCTTATAGACCTTGCCCGTATGTTCGCCCACGAGCGACAAATCCGCCTCAGCGAAAGAATAGTAGTCATCCCTCAGCTCGGATATACTCACAAGGCCCTCTACGAAGTACTCCTCCAGTTCAACAAAGAAACCGAAACCGGTAACGCCGGATATGAAACCCTTATAAACCTCGCCGATTCTCTCCTTCATGAATTGGGCCTTCTTAAGATCAGCGGCCTCTCTCTCCACATCCATGGATATACGCTCCATTTTGGATGTATGGTCGGCAATAACCGGCAAGGCCTCCAGCCACCTATCCCTCTTCCTCTTCCTGTAACGGCCCTTGACACGTTCCTTCAACAACCTATGGACGACAAGATCGGGGTACCTCCTGATCGGTGATGTGAAGTGTGTATAGTCGTCGAACGCCAGTCCGAAGTGGCCTATATTCTCCTCAGAGTACCTTGCCTGCTTCATCGATCTGAGGAGGAGGTGGTTTACAAGCTTCTCTTCGGGCCGCCCCTTTACTTTCGTCAATACCTCCTTGAAGAACTCATGCCCCTTCTTCTTTCTTATACGCAATCCCAGATTATGCAGGAACTTCAGAAACTCGGCAAGCCCTTCCTCCTCAGGGTGTTCGTGGACCCTGTAAAGGAAAGGCAGTCCTTCCATATGCTCGGCGACAGCCCTGTTGGCGGCGAGCATGAACTCCTCTATGATCCGGTGAGCGATATTTCTCTCCGACCTCACGATGTCCTCCACCTTGCCTTCCATGTCTATTATAATCTGGGGCTCCGGAAGATCGAAGTCGATGCTCCCCTCCTCCGCCCTGCTCGCATTGAGTTTGAGGGCCAACTCTCTCATGACATACAGATCCTCGACTATGCAGGCGTACCGCTCTTTCAGCGCACGGTCCCCATCGACGAGTATCCTCTTCACCTCCGTATATGTAAGCCTCTCGCGGCTGTTTATGACACTCTCGTAGAACCGCTTCTTGAGGGGCCTGCCATCCATATCAAAATCCATCTCAGCCGTAAACGCCAGCCTCTCCACCTTAGGGTTCAGGCTGCATATGCCATTCGAGAGGTTCACCGGAAGCATGGGTATACATCTGTCCGGCAGATATATACTCGTCCCGCGCTCGTAGGCCTCCCTGTCTATCGCCGTCCCCTCCTTCACGTAATGGCTGACGTCGGCTATCGACACGAAGAGCTTGAATCCCCTCTTCGTCCTCTCTATGGAGACTCCATCATCGAAGTCCTTCGCGGACTCCCCGTCTATAGTCACGGTGCGCCTCTGTCGCAGATCCACCCTGCCCTCGATCTCCTCCGCGGACACCGTCTCAGGGATGCCCGATGCCTCACCGAGCACGTCTTCCGGGAACCTGGAAGACAAACCATACTTCCTTACTATGACCTCAACCTCGACGTCGGGGTCGTCTTTGTCACCAAGCACGGAGATAACCTTGCAGCAAGGCGCCGCCCCCCCGGCCGGCCACCTCGTTATCTCCACCTCAACAATCTCCCCGTCACCGGAGCCGCCCGTCTCTCCCGGAGGCACCACCACATCCTGCAGTAATCTATCATCCGAAGGCACTACAATCCCAATGCCCTTCCTCCCTCGCTCGAATCTTCCGACTATCCTGCTATGCTCCCTATGCAGTATCCGTATTATCCTGCCCTCCCTCTTGCCACCGGGCTTGGAACGCTCCACCCTCGCCACCACCCTGTCCTTGTGCATCGCGCCTTTCATATTTCTCGGATTGATAAAGACATCCTCTCCCCCGCTATCGGGTCTTACAAAACCGAAGCCGTTGGGATGGCAGAGCAGCACACCCGGAACGAGATTCATCCTTGCAGGGAGACCGTATCTACCGCCACGAATCCTTACAAGAGTCCCATCTGAGACCATCTCCTTCATCAGTCTCTTGAAATCCTCCCGTGCCTCCTTCGCAATGCCCAACCTGCGCGCAAGTTCCCTGAAAGAGAGCGGCCTGTAGGCCACGGCCTTCATAAATAACAGGATCTCTTCTCTACTCCCACTCATGGACACATGGCGCCTCCATCCTCACACTTGTAAAGACAATAGCGCCGTTTTTCTTGAGTTTCCGCCATATTATAGTCTTTGATTGACCGCCGCCACCGCCATAAACAGCATCGATCGAGCCACACCCGCATACATACGGTCTTTTTCAGGCATACACCCCAGTGGGCCCTGACGATCCCGTTTACCTTATAGAAAGCATCCTGTAAAAGATAGGATTCTCCACACCTCTTTAAAGATTACCTTGACTTGGTTTCGCTGTTTAGTATAAATTAAAAAACATGTATCTTCAATTAAAATGCCGTTCTGATTGCAAAAATGTACTGGCATGCGCAGTTGCAGGTTCTTTAATGTCGGGACTTCCCTGTACACTATCGCAGGGAGTTTAAATCTTCATATCGCCGAAGTGGCGGAACCGGTAGACGCGCTAGGTTCAGGTCCTAGTGGGTGAATAACCTGTGGGGGTTCGAATCCCCCCTTCGGCACCAACTCCTAAAGCTTCCGCACGCTGCGCGGACACAC
>WGFD01000070.1 GCA_015492395.1 Deltaproteobacteria bacterium
GGGAAAGAATGGGACGGCCGGCCAACTCCAGGAAGGGTTTTTTCTTATTACGCATCCTCCTGCCGCTACCGGCAGATGGTATAACAGCCACTACATCCAATGGAACCCCGGACAAAGCTATACCACCCCCCCTTGACCGGGAGAGGTGGCATGCAGATTAGTGTGCGTTTGCGTAAGCGAACTCCCCCTTTGCCTCTTCCCTCAACCGTGAAAATATCATCCTGCCGCTTGCGGTCTGGAGGATACTGGTAATCAACACATCGACATTCTTGCCCAGCAACTTCCTGGCATTGTCGATGACCACCATGGTGCCGTCGTCAAGGTAACCTACGCCTTGCCCATGTTCCTTGCCCTCCTTGATGACGAGGATATTCATGGCTTCTCCAGGCATAACCACGGGCTTGAGCGAATTGGCAAGCTCATTGATATTCAGAACAGAAACACCCTGCAGTTCCGCGATCTTGTACAGATTCTGGTCATTCGTCAGGATCTTTCCCTTCGACTCCTTTGCCAGTGCCACCAGTTTGGCATCGACCTCCTTGATCTTAGGGTAGTCCTTATCCGTTATCTCGACCTCGACACCGCTATGCTTCTGCAGCCGCTGCAGGATATCAAGCCCCCTCTTACCCTTCGCCCTCTTTATGGGTTCCGAAGAGTCGGCGATGTACTGCAGTTCGCCGAGGACAAACTGAGGGATGACAAGGGTACCCTCCACAAAACCGGTATCACAGATATCGGCGATCCTGCCATCGATGATCACACTGGTATCTATAATCTTAACCATTCTATCCCTGGATTCCACGGTCCCTCCACCGATGACACCCAGGTTGCTCGCCCAGCTCTCGATGTCATCTCCCTTTCCGGTGCCTATGCTGAGGCCGATATAGCCGATTATACAGTTTGTTAAGAAATATATGGTCAGGATGGGAAGGGTATTATTGAAGTACTTCATGACGATAGGGTAGATGAACAGGTTTGCCACTATGAGACCTATTATCAGACCGAGCGAACCGCCGAGCACAACCCGTAAAGGCGTATTTTTTACCTTTTCCGCAAATAGTATTGCAAGTATTGATATTATTAGTCCGCCGAATAAACCTATTAAGGACAACCTCTCATCCAAGAACTGGAGCGTTACAAGAAAGCCGCTGGCCGACGCAAAGATAACGAACAGAAACCTCAGGAGCATCACATCGCATCACCTCCTTTCAAAAAAGATTTAAGACCTAATGATCCATCAAACTGTCGAGTTCCTTCTCTATCTTGTCCTCCTTTGTATTCTTCGCCACTGAGAGTTCCTTTATCAGGAGACTTCTGGCCGTATTAAACATCTTCCGTTCGCCGAAGGAGAGGTCCTTGTCGCTCTTAAGCAGATAGAGGTCCCTCAAGACCTTTGCGACCTCGATGACGCTACCGGACTTGATCTTTTCCATATACTCCCTGTATCGACGGTTCCATGTCTGGTTGTCCAGAGGGGCATCCCTCTTCTCCTTCAGGATGGCGTAGATCCTGGGAACCAGCTTCTTATCCACCACCTTCCTGAGTCCTACGGACCCGGCGTTCTCTACCGGCACCATGATGGTAGCACCGGTCTCAAGTATACGTATCATATAAAAGCGCTGTGTCGTGCCGGATATAGACCTGCTCTCGATGGACTCGATCGCACCCACACCATGGGCCGGATAGACTGCTAAGTCTCCTATCTTAAACATGTTTTCACCTCTCTTTCCATGTCTTGTACATCTTTCTAAACCTTACGGTTTAAAACTAAAGTAGTAAAGTGTAACTTTTATACCACATTACATGACGAATGTCAAAATCTCTTTTTAAAAAACTGAGACTCAGAGATGGTATTGTAACATATCCGGGCCTAAACCATATGAACTTATTTCACAGCGGCCCAATCCGGGAAGGAGGCCAGATCGATCCCGAAGATATACCACCCGAGCATATATGTAGCGACCGTGGTAGTCACGACACCGATAAGATTGACTATCACACCCATCCTGGCCATGTCGGTAATATGAAGACGTTGAGAGCCAAATACGATCGCGTTAGGCGGCGTCGCAACCGGCAGCATAAAGGCAAAGGAACAAGAGAGCGTGCCCGGTATCATGAGAAACAGCGGATTTACATTGATAGCCACGGCAAGTGCTGCCAATATGGGCAGGATCATCTCTGTAGTCGCGGTGTTAGAGGTGAACTCCGTCAGGAATGTGACGATCAGGCATATGACGACTATGACCAGGACTGGGTGAAGGCCCCCGAACCCCCGAAACTGCTCTCCCAGCCACATGGACAGTCCGGATTCCTTGAAGCCGCTGGCAAGCGCAAAGCCGCCACCGAATAACAAGACCAGATCCCACGGCAGTTTAGATATCCCATTCCAGTCCATTATCCTTGAAGAGGCGCCATCCCTTGCAGGGATCAGGAAAAGGAGGATGGCCATCGCTATGGCGACGGTTCCATCGTTAAGAAGTGCACCGTCAGGAAAGAGTCCGGACCATCCAGGCACGGTAAAGACACCTAGATTTATATCACTCCTGAACAGCCACAGGAAGACCAAGAAGATAAAGTCCAACAGCACCACGATCTCTTCGAAGGATAGCACGCCGAGCGCCTTATATTGGTCCACGAATATACCCCTGTCAAGTTTGAACTCTCCATTCGCCGAAAAGAAGAGGGATAGCAGCAGCCATACCGAGATAAGAAGTCCCAGGGAGATAGGAAAACCGAAGGCAAACCACTTCGCAAACGAAATATCGGGAACGGCGGGGAAGTTAATCGACAGTATACGGATAAAAGAGAGGTTGGGCGGCGTGCCTACTAATGTTGCCACGCCGCCGATGGACGCCCCATAAGCCACGCCAAGGAATACGCCTATCGAATACCTTCCAACCTTTTCCCTGCCGATGCACTCCTCCAGGTTCATGACGACCGCCAGGGCTATGGGCAGCATCATCATAGTAGCCGCGGTATTGGAGATCCACATAGAGAGGAACCATGTGGTGACCATGAACCCGAAGAGTATACTGCTGGGGTGGAACCCAAAGAAGAGCATGACCCTTAGAGCGATCCTCTTGTGAAGGGACCACCGCTGCATAGCCAGCGCAACGAGAAACCCGCCTATGAACAGGAAGATGATATGATTGAAGTAGATAGGCGCCACCGCCTTCCCACTCATGATGCCGAGGGAGGGAAACATGACTACCGGCAGCAAGGATGTGACCGCGAGCGGGACGGCCTCGGTGATCCACCAGACTGCCATAAGCAAGGCAACGGCCGCTGTCCTTGTAACGACAGGATTTCCGGGATCAAGGTCCATGAAGCTCAAGAAGAGTATGAATAAAAGGGGGCCGGCTATTAAGGCTGCCCCCTTAACACGGCCGATCTTCTCTGCGGAGTTCTCCCATTCATATCCATGAGGCATAATCTATACCATCGGCTTTACGTGCCATACGGAGCATCAGAGAAGGCAGGCCAAGGCGCGACGATGGCAAAAAGCACGCCGCGGGCCGGGAAGCAACACAGGCACGCAACGGTTCCAAGGCCCTGTATGCGCAATCTATGGCACTGTGCTAACTATCTCATCTCATCCTTCAACAGTGATATGGTCTTACGGGTTTTAAAGAGTATCCTGCCGAAAGGCACATCCTTCTCCATCTTCAAGACCAGGTAGTAACCCTCTTTGATTGTAGATATGACCAGCCTGGATGAACGTGTGGCTATACCTATATCCAGCACGACGTCACCGCTTGTCCCCCCCGCCAGCACCTTCGCTATCATATTCAATATTATGCCGTAATGCGCGCCGATCTCCGCCAGGTCGGAGCCATCGTAGACCGCGTATTCGGCGACGGCCTCTCCTTCCCAATCGAGCATTATCGCCCCCTTTATGCCTTCCGTGCCGTGTACGATATCCTTTAATATTCGCTTAAACGGCATTACGCAAACTGTACGGATACCACCTTCGACACCCCGGCCTCTTCCATGGTTATGCCGAAGAGGGTATCCACCATCTCCATGGTATGTTTGTTATGCGTTATAAGTATGAACTGACTTCTATCCGACATCTCTCTCAAGAAGCCGTTGAACCTGTCGATATTTGCATCATCGAGCGGCGCATCGACCTCGTCAAGGAGACAAAATGGGCTGGGCTTAACCGAAAATATTGAGAATATCAAGGCCGTAGCCGTCATCGCCTTTTCTCCTCCGGATAGGAGGCCTATATTTTGAAGCCTCTTACCAGGAGGCTGCGCCACTATCTCGATACCGGACTCCAGAAGATTGCCTTCGTCAGAGAGCCTCAACTCCGCCTCCCCCCCCCGGAAAAAGCTTGGAAATATATCCTTGAACTTGAGATTCACGGCCTCATAGGTCTCCCTGAACCTCTCTCTTGTCGTCCTGTTGATCTTATTGATAGCCTTATAGAGATCATCCATCGATTCCTGCAGGTCTGCCTGCTGGTTCAAGAGGAAGTTGTACCTCTCGTTCAGTTCGGCATATTCCTCAAGGGCGGAGAGGCTCACTTCCCCCATTCCCTGCATCTTGTCTCTCAGTTCCTCATACCTTTCTTTGAGGAGGTCCTCCGGGGTCTCACATACCCATGCAGCCGGTTCGTGGACCTCGACAGGGATTCCATACCTCTCTATGGCCCTCTCTTCCAGATGCTGTAATCCTAGTTCCGCCTCCCTGTAAGAGAGGCTCAAAGCGTTCTTGTCCCTTTCAATGGTATCCCTATCTCCGCGAAGGCCCTTTAACTTGGTCTCAAGCTCATCTATGCGGCCGGAAAGTGACGTGATGGTATCCTCCCTCATCACCTCCTCACCGTGCACCTCGTCCTTCCTCCTGATAAGCGCCTCCAGCCCTTCCTTCAAGGCAACCCCGGTGGAGCTGAGTTCATCTATACGTGATTTCGCCTGGTCAACGCTGTCCAATCTGTCCTTAAGCCTGACATCCACCTCTCCAAGGAAAGCTTCGTTGGAGGCATATTTAGCCTTCAGCCCCTCAAGTCGCTCCCTTAAAGAGGCGAGTGCCACCTTACCCTCGGTCAGACTGTCCAAGGCCGCATCCCTCTTCTCCATAAGCCCCTCAACCTCGGAACTCAATAGTGCCATGGAGTCCTCCGCCGACCGTTGAGAGGACTCCAATGACTCCCTCTCCTTCATGAGTCCGGCCTTCTTTTCAGAGATATCCTTCAGCTCCGACTCTCCCTCTCTTATCTCGAAATCGAGCACCTTGATCCTATCTTCAAACCTCTCCAATTCCACCCTCTCCCGTTTCAGAGCGGCCTCTAGATTTACCAGATCTATTATCTTCGCATGGGTCTCCTCCCTGAGAGACTCGAGTCTCTTCCTGCTCTCTCTTAACTCTCCTTCCAACACCTCTCTTTCACTCTCGATTCTCCTGAGGTCTTCTCTGAGGACGCCACTTCTGTCGGCAAGTTCCCTTACCTCCCTCTTCCTCTTGAGGATTCCACCGCCCTTGTCATCGATCCAGCCTCCCGTAATGCTGCCATCGCTGTCCACAACATCTCCATCCATTGTAACTACGACCTTAGCTCCACCGTATCTTGTCCATATGTCTATCGCTTCTTCAAGATCATCCGCAAGAAGAACGTCCCTTAAGAGGTCCTCCACTATAGGAAGATACTCATCACCGACGGATATATGGTTGAGCGGCATATCAACCTTTTCCGGGGGGGCACCGCGACCGGGAACATCCTCACCTCTATTGCAGGATACACCTCCCTCCATACCGTGAGTGGCCAGGAAGGTACACCTTCCCGACCTATTCGCCTTCAAGTGGCCTATCGCCCTCTTGCCAATCTCCACGTCCTGTACCAGTATATACTGGAGTCTGCAACCCAGGGCCGATTCAACCGCCTTCTCATACTTCCTTGGAACCTGGAGACAGTCAGCCAGCACACCACGTATCCCTTCGGCCGCCAAACCGCCTCTATTCCCCACATTTAACATTATTGCCTTTACACCTTCGCTGAAACTGTCGAAGCCCCTGTTGAGTTCTTCTAACATATCAAGCCTGGAAGTTACCGCGGCCAACTCCTCCTTCAACGCCTTGATGTTATCCTCTTTGGCCGACAACTCACCGTTCAACCCCTCAAGTATGGACAGCGTCGTCTCCGACTCCTTCTCCAGGCCACTGCGCGAAGAAGAAACCCCTGCGATTTTACCCTCTATATCGCGTATACACTCCACCCTCCCCAGGATCAGCTTGTCTATCTCATGCTTCTCTCTACGCAGCCTCCCGGTCTTCAGACGAAGCATGTCTTCATCCTTCAAGCAGCTCTGCAACATACCCCTTATCTGTGTCAGGCGGGTCAGCATATCTACAAGCTTCTCCTTCTCCTCCTTAAGGCGCCCATCCTTGACGGCCAGTTCATCGGAGAGGATTTTCACCCTGGTCTCGGCATCCTTCAGCGATTCTTCTCCCACACTTATGGATCCGTTAAGATCTTCGATCTCCTTCTCTAGGACGTCCTTCTCCTTCACCGCATCCCCTATCTGCCTTTTAAGAGACTCAACCTCGGTCAATCGGTCATCTATACGCCTGGTCAACTCCTGTATGCGCAGATCATTCAGTTCGATCTCACGTTCCCTGGAATTAATCGCCGAAATCACATCGAACGCCTTCTCCTTTATCCTCTTCAACTCATCTTCTTCATTCAGATAACTCGTCCTGGCCTTTTCGAGCAACCCCTCCATAACCGATATCTGCGTAGATACAGAGGTCAACTCCCTATCCAGATCTTCCATTTTTTTCAGGATCTTCAGCCTCTCATCGTTCAATACACCATACCTTCTTTTCGTTAGAAACAGCTCCACCTCTCTCAGCTCTTCCCTGAACTTCTTGTACTTCTCCGCCTTCTTAGCCTGCCTGTCAAGGGAGTTCATCTGCCTTTTCACTTCCGATATGATATCATTAACCCTCAGAAGGTTCTGTTTTGTTGAGTCGAGACGCCTTAAAGAGATCTCTTTCCTGTGCTTATACCTGTTTATACCGGCCGCCTCTTCAAATAGAACCCTCCTCTCTTCCGGCTTGGCGTTCACAAGCCAACCTACCTGCCCCTGCTCTATTATGGAATACGCCCTTGTACCTATACCAGTATCTGTAAAGAGATCGACTATGTCCTTGAGCCTGCACTGCACCTTGTTAATATAATACTCACTCTCCCCGGATCTGTAGAGTCTCCTGGCCACCTCTATCTCGGAAAAGTCGACATATGCCGCGGGGGCGTTGCCCTCCTCGTTCAAGAGAGTGAGTATCGCCTCCGCCATACCATGGGGCTTCCTCACCTCACTTCCATTAAATATAACGTCCTCCATATGCTTGCCGCGGAGGTGCCTCGCGTTATGTTCCCCAAGCACCCACCGGATGGCATCGACTATATTGCTCTTGCCGCAACCATTAGGTCCCACGATCGCCGTCAATCCCATAGGAAAGTTGAAGACCGTCTTGTCCACAAAGGACTTAAATCCCTGAACCTCTAGCTTCTTTATCCTCATAACAAGCAATCAAACTCAAGGGGAAACAGAAATATTATCATCGAGCTAAAGATATATCCTGATTCTCTCACCCGGTATCTATAAATCCCTGCGTCCAAGAGGTTATACCTTAAAGGTCTCCGCCCCACGTTGCAGTTATATTGACTATGGATTCTTTAAGATTACGGACCACGAGTAAAGCTTTAGAAGGCATCCTATCAGAGATACGGTTTCATGTAAAGGCAAAATACTATAAGGCGGGGCACCTCATCCTCAGACCACTATATATAGTGGTCTGGTTACTCGGCCATCCGGGGCATCATGTGTAAATATTTACAGAGAAGGGCTACTTCAAGGCCGCATGGGCAGCAGCAAGCCTGGCTACCGGAACTCTGTATGGTGAGCAACTCACATAGTTAAGGCCAAGGTTGTGGCAAAATTCAACCGAGGAGGGTTCACCGCCATGTTCGCCGCAGATTCCGAGCTTCATATTGGGCCTGACCTTCCTTCCCTTGTCGGCGCCTATCTTAACAAGCGCCCCTACGCCGCTTCTGTCTATAGCGACAAAGGGGTCCCTTTCCAACAGGCCCTTCTCTATATAGTATGGCAGAAAGTTTCCTGAATCATCCCTGCTCAGGCCGAAGCATGTCTGGGTCAGGTCGTTAGTGCCGAAAGAGAAGAATTCCGCCTCACCGGCGATCTTATCCGCTATCAATGCGGCCCTTGGCAGCTCTATCATGGTGCCTATGGCATACTCGATGCCAACGCCGTACCGGTCCATGACCTCTTTACACACCTGCTTGATATGCACCTTGAGAAAGGACAGCTCCGAGACCATGCTTACAAGAGGCACCATTATCTCCGGTATTATCTTATACCCTTCGTTCGTAAGCTCACATGCCGCTTCCATTATGGCCTTCACCTGCATCTCGTAGATCTCCGGATATGTGACACCAAGCCTGCAGCCCCTGTGCCCCAGCATAGGATTGAACTCCATCAGAGAATCGGTCTTGGACTTTATCTCTTCGTAGGCCCTACCCATATCATTGGCGGCTTCCCTTATCTCCACGTCCGTGCGCGGCAGGAACTCATGGAGCGGGGGATCGAGAAGCCTTATGGTTACAGGGAGATCCTTCATCTCCTTGAAGATCTCTTTGAAGTCTCCCTTCTGCATAGGCAGCAGTTTAGCCAGCGCACCCTTCCTCCCCTCTATATCGTTGGCCAGTATCATCTCCCTTACCGCCTTGATACGGTCACCATCGAAGAACATATGTTCGGTACGGCATAGACCTATACCTTCCGCGCCGAAGGATCGTGCAAGCCCGGCATCGCCGGGCGTATCGGCGTTGGCTCTCACCCTGAGCCTCCTGAATTTATCGACCCATTCCATCAGCGCGGCGAAATCACCAGAGAGCTCAGGCTGAACGGTCGGTACGGCGCCGACCATAACCTCTCCTGCCGTGCCGTCCAGGGTGATCATATCCCCCCTCCTAACCGTTGTACCACCGGCGGTGAATACGCCCTCTGCGTAGTTTATGTTAATATCCCCACACCCGGAAACACAACACTTGCCCATCCCCCTGGCCACTACGGCGGCATGGCTGGTCATACCACCCCTCGCCGTCAATATCCCCTCACTCACATGCATGCCGTGTATGTCCTCGGGTGACGTCTCAATCCTGACGAGTATGACCTTCTTTCCGTCCCTCACTATGGCCTCGGCCTCATCAGCCGTAAATACCACTTCGCCTACGGCCGCACCCGGCGAGGCGGGCAGGCCCCTCGCTATGACATTTCTCTCGGCCTTAGGGTCGAGTGTAGGGTGCAGGATAGTATCGAGCAGATCGGGATCTATCCTCAAAACGGCAGTCTTCTCGTCTATCAACCCCTCCTTGACCATATCCACGGCGATCTTTATGGCAGCCCGCACGGTACGTTTTCCATTCCTCGTCTGCAGGATCCAGAGACGCCCCTGTTCTATAGTAAACTCTATATCCTGCATGTCCTTATAGTGGGCCTCAAGCTTCTTGTAGACATCCTCGAGCTCCTTGTATATCTCCGGCATCAACTCTTCCAGGGAAGGGAGGCCTCCCTTCTTGTCACTCTTTCTGAGGGGCTGTGGAGTGCGGGTACCCGCCACAACGTCCTCACCCTGGGCATTTATCAGGAACTCCCCGAAGAAGACCTTCTCACCCGTTGAAGGATCCCTCGTGAACGCCACACCGGTAGCCGAATCGTCGCCCATATTGCCGAATACCATGGCCTGGACATTGACCGCCGTTCCCCAGTGCTCCGGAATATTATTGAGCTTTCTGTACGTAATGGCCCTCTGGTTATGCCACGAACTGAAGACTGCGCCTATCGCCCCCCATAACTGCTCCCATGGGTCTTCCGGAAAGGTTATACCGAGCCTCTCCTTTATCAGCCCTTTGAATCCGGCCACGAGATCCTTCAGGTCCCCTGCATCGAGCTCAGTATCCTGTTTTACACCCTTTTCCCTCTTCTTTTTCTCTATGACTATCTCGAAAGGGTCCTCTTCATCCTGGCTCTCAGGTTTAAGGCCAAGGACCACGTCACCATACATCTGCACGAAACGCCTGTAACTGTCGTAGGCGAATCTTTCGTTACCTGACAGCTTTACCATCCCTTTGACGGTTTCATCGTTGAGACCAAGGTTAAGTACCGTGTCCATCATACCCGGCATCGACGCCCTGGCACCGCTTCTTACAGATACCAGGAGCGGTCTCTCGCTGTCACCGAACTTGCGGCCCATAATCTCCTCTACCTTCGCCATATTCCCGATAACGGCCTCTTTCAGACCTTCCGGGTACCTCTTGTTCTTCTCATAGTAATATGTGCAAACCTCGGTGGATATGGTAAATCCGGGAGGTACCGGTATGCCGAGGTTGGTCATCTCGGCAAGGTTCGCCCCCTTGCCGCCCAGGAGATCCTTCATCCTTGCGTTCCCCTCGGCACTGCCTCTTCCAAAAAAATAGTCGTACTTTTTGTCTGCCATGAATCCCCTCCAGCTATGAAATTTATATACCGAAGCTCCCCGCGGCAAGGCGCAGGAAATCCTCAAATGTAATGAATGTGCAACTATGCCCGCCCACCGTGTCTTTTGAAACTATTTCGGCGATCCGGGCCAGCATATCCATAGCGGCTATCCTCTGCTTACAACAAGCCTGGAAAGATCGGCAATATTTATATATAGTCCGCGCACATAATTCATCAGCAGCAAACGGTTATTCCGTATAGTATCGTCATCCGCCATGACCATGACCTTATCGAAGAATATGTCTATCCTGTCCTTGATGGATCCGAGGGTCTCGAAGACCCTGCGGTAATCCCCCTCCTTCCTGTAAGCCTCCACCACAGGTGATATCTCTTCTATCACGGAGTATAGGTCATCTTCGTACTCGGTTTCAAAGAGTGACCTGTCGGGCCTTTCGGCCGAAAGATCAAGACCTTTAAGGATGTTGGAGACCCTCTTGAAGGCTATCACCAGTCTTTCGCAGTCCGGGTTATCCCTGAAGTCGCCCAGGGCCTCTACACGATTCACGGTGTCTGGAATATCATACCACCTGGTGGAGAGAACACTATCCACCGTATCGAAGAGTTCACCCTGTGAGAGGAGTTGGTGCCTGAGACGTTCCCTGAAAAACTCAAGGACCTCCTCCTCCACCTCCTCGACCGGCCTCCTGAGCCTGTCTTGGAGCAGGTCGAGAGATCTATCAACGATCGAATGCAGCGAAATCCGGAAACCTTTGTCCAATATTATGGCAATTATACCGAGCGCCTGCCTCCTCAAGGCATACGGATCGAATGTGCCGGAAGGTACCAACCCGACACCGAAGCAGCCGCATATGGTATCCATCTTATCGGCCATGCCAATAACAGCCCCTGGCATGGATGCCGGAAGTTCACCACCCGCCGCCAGGGGCAGATAGTGTTCGTATATGGCCCTGGAGACTTCCGGGGCCTCGCCGGAATATTCCGCATAGATGGAACCCATTATCCCCTGGAGCTTCGGGAACTCCCCTACCATCTCCGAAACCAGGTCCGCTTTCGAGAGCATGGAGGCACGCCCTATTACGGCCTTTGAGAGCACTCCCTGTTCCGGGCCCGACTCCTTCATAGCGACTGGATTCAGGTCCTTCCCCAGGAAGTCGGCGGGACCTTCTCCATTATCCATCCCCTTACAAAGTCCGATACGCTCCCCTATATAGACGGCCAGAGCGGTAAACCTCTCCACCTTCTCGTAAGAAGTGCCCAATCTCTCCTGGAAGACAACACCTTTAAGCGCGTCCACCCTCTCCACCAACGGCACCTTCCTGTCTCTTTCGAAGTAGAACCTTGCATCGTTCAATCTGGCCCTTAGTACCCGCTCATTTCCCCGGATAATCTCCCCGGGGTCACTCACCGCCGTATTGGCCACGGTGATGAAGTAGGGCAAGAGGTTGTTGTCACCGTCTACCACAGAGAAGTATCTCTGGTGTTCCCTCATAGCATTTACAATCACGTCCTTCGGCAGATAAAGAAAGTCCTCATCGAACCTTCCGGTAAGAACGACAGGGAACTCGACAAGGTTGGAGACCTCCGCCAGAAGATCTCTATCCTCCAGGCATCGCCCATTCACACTCCCGGCGGCCCCGGATACCCCCTCCTCTATAATGCCGAATCTCTCCCCGGGGTCTGCTATGACATAGGATTCCCGCAATCTCTTAAGATATGACCCAACACCATCCACCTTTAAGGGTCTCGCCCCCAAGAACCTGTGTCCACGCGTGAATGAACCACTCTTTACATCGCCCACAGAGAAAGAGATCCTCTTACTTCCATACAGTGCAAGAATCCAGTGTATAGGCCTTGCAAATGCCACTTCGCCGTCCCCCCACCGCATAGTCTTGGGAAAGGATATCCCGGTCACAATGGAAGGTATCGCCTCTCTCATGATATCCTTTGTCTTACGGCCTTTGATTATCTTCTTAACGAAGAGGTAGTCTCCCCTCTTGGTGGTTACCACCTCGATATCCCTAATGTCTATACCATGGCTACGGGCAAACCCCAGAGCCGCCTTAGTCGGCCTCCCTTCTTCATCGAAGGCCGCCTTCCTCGGCGGCCCCGTCACCTCTACGACCGCATCCGGCTGTCGCCCTATAAGTCCTTTCACAACTATTGCAAGTCTGCGGGGGGTTCCAAGAGTTTCAGTACCTTCAGAGATCAGGCGCCTTTCCGAGAGAGTACTCTCCATCAGAACCTTCAGGGATTCAAGGGCCTTGGGCAGGAAGCCTGCCGGAATTTCTTCTGTCCCTATTTCCAGTAGGAGGTTTTTGGGCATAGACTTGTGTATACAGTATACCAGCGCTCGTTAGACAGTCTAATTTACCAGATCTGAATCTTATTTCAACCAAAATCATGTTAAGCGGAATAATAGGCCGGATAGCCCGATCGGCCTGGGTGGATCAATATCTTTCAGGCGGATACTCAACAAGAAAGACTTTCAGATGAGGGTTACAGAATCAGCTCATTGCCACCTTTTTCTCGGTTCTATAGGGGCTTACGGACGACTACTCGCTACACTAACAGCCTATACCAAATACGGCTTAGATACTCGGCGATAGCGGTGGATGAGTCGCCGAGCTCTTGGATAGTAGGTATGAATGAATAAAATGAAAGGCTTCTCTTTTCCCGTCTGAAGTCA
>WGFD01000071.1 GCA_015492395.1 Deltaproteobacteria bacterium
CTATAATACTCTCAAAAGGTTACACTCAAACAGATATGGTTTTTGGGGGAAGTCCTGGACTGAAGCGGTAATCTTTTGCTATTAAGTGCTCCTTGTCCGCCTTATCCTCTCTCGACTCCGGTGCTCGGCCGCGTCGGGGGGAGGCACAAAAGCAAAGCAAGGCATAATGGTGGCTGAGGAGAGGCGCAAGGATTATCGGTAAGGGCGGCTCCATGAGAAACACATATACCTACACCGAAAATAATTTAGGGGGCATAAGAAGAAAGATTCCTCAACCGGAAAGATAGGCACTTGGTTTACTCTTTATCTCTTGTCAACTGGTCATGAGAAAATGTACAGAAGTGGTCACGAATAGACTCATCGTAGTCGACATTTCCATTACACCTAACAACTGTAGAGAATACTGTTAGGTATGGGGCAACATCCTAATAGGACAATCGAGGACAGGATGGGGACACAAAAAAGGGGCTAGGAATCTCCCAACCCCTTGATTTTGCTGGCGGGGCCGACGGGACTCGAACCCGCGCCCTCCGGCGTGACAGGCCGGCGTTATAACCAACTTAACTACGGCCCCATGGTAGGCGGAACAGGGCTCGAACCTGCGACATCAGCCTTGTAAGGGCTGCGCTCTACCAACTGAGCTATCCGCCTATATTACAACTCGGTACCGGATCTAATAACAATTTCCGGCCAAGATGTCAAGGGATTATCCACTTATATGCCTTCATACTTCCACTTGCCAGACTATTTAAACGTCATAAGGATCAATGCGCTATGATCTCATTTTCAGGACGGTGTTCCTTTACTATCTCATCCTGAAACTCTTCCTTCAGTATATCCCCCCCATGTCCCTCCATCACCAGCGCATGCATGAGAACCTCGTCCATATGGTCCACCACGCACACTTTAACCTTCTTGAGGATTACCTTAGGTATATTTTTCAGGTCCTTTTCGTTATCCTTGGGGATTATAACGGCAGGGATATTACCCCTGTGGGCTGCGAGCATCTTTTCCTTCAAACCGCCTATTGGAAGCACCTTACCCCTCAACGTTATTTCACCCGTCATGGCTATGCTCTTCTTTACAGGAACCTTCATCAGGGCCGAGGCTATGGCTGTAGCCATGGTAATCCCGGCAGAAGGCCCATCCTTTGGTATGGCTCCTTCAGGCACGTGAATATGTATATCCACCTTCTGATAAAAATCATGCTTAAGGGCCAGCCTATCCGCCCTGCTCCTTATATAGCTCATTGCGGCCCTTGCAGATTCCTGCATCACATCACCAAGTTTACCCGTAATTGTCAGATTCCCCTTGCCGGGCATTATGGTCACCTCGATAGATAGGAGTTCCCCCCCCAGCTCTGTCCATGCAAGACCGGTTGCAACACCGACCTCATCCTTTTCCTCTATCACGCCGTAGCGATACTTCGGCACGCCCAGATATTTCACCAGAGTCTTCGAAGACACCTTTATCGTCTTATCCCTTCCCTTCTGCAGAAGGTCCTTCACAACCTTCCTGCAGATTGAAGCGATCTGTCTTTCAAGGTCTCTTACACCCGCCTCCTTCGTATAGCGCCTTATAATGGCAAGTATAGTCTTGTCAGGTACCAGGAGATCCTTATCCGTAATGCCATGCGTCTTCAACTGTTTCGGTAAGAGAAAGCTCTTGGCTATGTGCAGCTTTTCCTGTTCAGTATACCCGGGTATCCTTATGAGCTCCATCCTGTCGAGAAGCGGATAAGGGATACCGCTCATACTGTTTGCCGTCGCTATGAACATAACCTTAGAGAGATCGTAGTCACAGTCAAGATAGTGATCATTGAATGTATGGTTCTGTTCCGGGTCAAGCACCTCTAAGAGCGCGGACGCCGGGTCTCCCCTGAAGTCCTGACTCATCTTATCGACCTCATCCAGCAGGAATACAGGGTTGTTGGTGGCCACCTTTTTCAAAGACTGGATTATCTTCCCCGGCATGGAGCCGATATAGGTCCTCCTATGCCCCCTGATCTCAGCTTCGTCCCTTATCCCTCCAAGAGACAGCCTGACAAAATTTCTTCCCGTCGCCCTGGCTATAGACTTAGCGAGAGATGTCTTGCCGACACCGGGGGGACCCACCAGACATAGTATCGGTCCCTTCATCTCCTCTACGAAGCTCTTTACGGCGAGATACTCCAGGATCCTCTCTTTGACGTCTTTGAGGCCGTAATGATCTTCTTCCAGTACCCTCTCCGCTTCCTGTATGTCCTTCTTCTCCTCGGAAAGATCTCCCCATGGAAGGGCAATGACCCAGTCTATGTAGTTTCTTACAACGGTGGCCTCGGCAGACATAGGAGGCATCATCTTGAGCTTCTTTAGCTCCTGCTTCACCTTCTTTGTCGCCTCTTTGGACATCTTTTTGGCCTTTATCTTCTTCTCTATCTCGTCTATCTCACCCTTGAGCTCGTCCTTCTCGCCGAGTTCCTTCTGGATGGCCTTCATCTGCTCATTCAGGTAATACTCCTTCTGGGTCTTCTCCATCTGCCTCTTGACCCTCTGCCTTATCTTCTGCTCAATCTGCAGCTTCTCTATCTCGCCTTCCATGATGGCATAGATACGTTCCAGTCTCTTGACAGGATCCACTATCTCCAGGAGTTCCTGTTTATCCTGAAGCTTGATAGTGAGCTGGGCAGAAATAGTGTCCGCCAGCCTGTCAGGCTCTTCAATGGAAGCAACAGACATTATAGTCTCAGGAGGAAGTTTTTTGTTGAGTTTGACATAGGTCTCGAAGGTCTTTATCACACCACTGGTCAATACCTCCGTCTCGATGGTCTCCTCCGATACATCATCCAGTTCCCTGACCTTGAGAACGAAACAGTCCTCGGTTGACACAAATTCTTCCGTCGCAGCCCTCTTCTTGCCCTCTACAAGGACCTTAACGGTTCCATCGGGCAACTTTAAGAGCTGAAGTATACTGCCTATAGTTCCAACGGCGTAGATATCGTTCGGCGTTGGAGTCTCCTGCTTCGCCTTCTTCTGCGCTGCAAGAAATATATTCTTGTCATTCGTCATCGCATACTCAAGGGCCTTGATGCTCTTTTCACGTCCCACGAATAGCGGCAGAACCATGTGGGGAAAGATTATGACATCCCTCAAAGGAATCAGAGGTAATACCATATCTTCTTCCGCTGTATTATCTTTGCTGCCTGTTAGCATATTGCTTCTCCTTACAATCCCGAGACCGCGCGGCGAAACCCGGGAATCTATTCACGCCGTTTCGGCATCCTTTTCGTAGATGAGGATAGGTTTGCCTCTGCCCACAATGACATCTTCATTGATGATACATTCCTCAATATTAGTCTGGGACGGCAACTCATACATAACGTCCAGCATTGCATTCTCGATGATCGCCCTCAATCCCCTGGCGCCCGTCTTCCTCTTCATGGTCTCCTTCGCCAGGGCAAGAAGAGCGCTGTCTGTAAATTTCAACTTCACATTTTCGAACTCAAAGAGCTTCTGATACTGCTTGACCAAGGCATTTCTCGGCTCCGTAAGGATCTTGACCAGGGCACCCTCATCAAGTTCATCCAGAACCGCTATCACCGGAAGCCTGCCGACAAACTCGGGTATGAGACCATACTGGATAAGGTCCTGCGGCTCCACCCTGTGAAGAAGCTCATTTATATGCTTATTCCTCTTGGGGTATCCACCCGTACCGAAACCCATGGTCTTCTTAGCCACCCTATGACGCACCACATTATCCAGCCCACTGAAGGCGCCACCACATATAAAGAGGATATTGCTGGTGTCTATCTGGAGGAACTCCTGCTGCGGATGCTTTCTGCCTCCTTTAGGAGGAACATTCGCAACAGTCCCTTCGACTATCTTCAACAGGGCCTGTTGGACACCCTCTCCGGATACGTCTCTGGTTATCGACGGGCTGTCAGATTTCTTGGAAATCTTATCGATCTCATCTATATATACTATCCCCTTTTGGCATCTCGCCACATCATACTCGGAGTTCTGCAGGAGGCTCAATATTATATTCTCCACATCCTCCCCTACATACCCTGCCTCCGTCAGCGACGTGGCATCTGCAATAGTAAAGGGCACATCCAGGACCTTGGCCAATGTCTGCGCAAAGAGTGTCTTACCGGATCCCGTGGGTCCGATAAGGAGGATATTACTCTTTTGCAGCTCAACATTGGCGAATGAGTCCTTCTTTTCTATCCTCTTATAGTGGTTATATACGGCAACCGACAATACCTTCTTGGCTTTCTCCTGGTCCACGACGTACTCATCCAGGATATCTTTTATGTCCGCAGGCTTGGGTATCCGCCCGTCCTTCTTTTTTCTCTCATCCTTCTCGTACTCCTCGGCGACTATATCATTGCATAGTTCGATACACTCATCGCATATATAGACCATAGGGCCGGCCACCAACTTGCGAACCTCATCCTGCCCTTTACCGCAAAAAGAACAGGTCAGATATCCACCTATATTGTTTTTAGCCATGATGCCTCCATCATCGTTTACGTCAGATTCTCTTTTCTATAACGGCATCGATTATACCATACTCAACAGCCTGACTGCCAGACATAAAGAAATCACGCTCCGTGTCCTTCCTTATCTTTTCCGCAGACTGCCCGGTATGGCGAACCATTATACGTGTTAACTCCTCCCTGATCCTCAATATCTCCTTGGCCTGTATATCTATGTCTGTCGCCTGGCCCTGGGCACCTCCCAACGGCTGATGTATAAGGACCCTGGAGTTAGGGAGGGCATACCGCTTTCCCTCGGCACCACCGGCGAGGAGGAGGGCACCCATACTAGCCGCCTGCCCAACACATATAGTAGAGATTTCGGGCTTTACATATTGCATCGTATCGTATATTGCAAGTCCCGCGCTTACACTTCCTCCAGGAGAGTTTATGTATATATTGACATCCTTTTCAGGGTCCTCGGACTCCAGAAAGAGGATTTGAGCAACTATCAGATTGGCGATATTGTCATCCACCACACTGCCCAGAAAGATTATCCTGTCCTTTAGAAGCCTGGAGTATATATCATAGGCCCTTTCTCCCCTAGCAGTCTGTTCTACAACCATAGGAACAAGTGTCATACCGCCTCCTTATGAAAGATATTATCGAATCGCCAAAGAAACCATAGAAATTCCTCCCGGCATGCCGCGGGGAATGCGCCCGCCGGGCATATCCGATCACACCCTCTCATTGTATGTTGTATGTTTTCCATTGCCCGCCACCACTGACTTGGCTCCGCCCATACGACCTCGATCTGTTTCTACCCGTTTTCCTCATCCGCTTTGGGCTGTTCATCCGTATTGCTTACCTCTTTTATTGTAGCCTTTGATATGACAAAATCAAATACCTTTTCGTCCTGTATGTGTTTTTTCACAAAGTCCTTCAGGCCCTGCCTTTCAAACTCGGCTCCAATGGCCTCTTTCGCCTCACCCCTTGACTCGGCTATCTCCGCAATCTTGCAGTCCAACTCCTCATCGGAAACCTCTATACCTTCCTTCTCAGCTATGGCATCAAGGATCAAGTCGCCTTTCAACTTAACTTCCGCCAGCCGCCTATACTTCCACCTCATGTCCTCCGGTGAAAGACCCATATCCTCTGGATCGGGATTACCACTCCTCTTTTTATCTTCGGCCCTCTTCAAAAAATACTGAGTCTGCTTCTCAAGAAAGCTCTCCGGCACATCAAAGGTATTAGCCCTTATTAGTTGATCAAGTATCTCCGCCCTCTGCCTGTCCCTGCCGTAAGTCTTCTTGCTCTCCCTTATATTGTCTCTTATCTTTCCCCTCAGATCCTCAAGGTCGGAGCACTCCAGGTCCTTCGCAAACTCATCGTTTATATCGCTCAGGACCTTCTCTTTTATCAGTTTGATAGTCATATGGAAATTTGCATCCTTACCTGCAACACTCCTGTCATGGAAGTTCTTCGGGATGGTAGACTGTACATCCTTCTCTTCTCCTATATTCATCCCCTTTATAGCCTCCGGAAAACCCGGTAGGAACCTCCCCTCACCAACTGTTATGGGAAAATCGGTAAGGCTCAGGCTCTTCGCCTCGACTCCGTCAACAAAGCATTTAAGATCCACAAAGACGAGATCGTCCTCACCTGCTGCCCTGTCTACATCCTTGTATTGCGCATGTTTCTCCCTAAGATCTTCCAGAACGGTCTTTATCTCTTCATCGGCGACATCGTCTGCGTATCTCTCCAGAACTATCCCCTCATAACCCTGTACGTCTATATCCGGCTTCACCTCTATAGTCGCATCGTAGGTAAAGGGGCCCTCTTCTTCGATAGATCTGATGCTTATCTTAGGTGCAGCAATAGGCATCAGGCCTTCACTCGTGATCGCCTCAGGCAGTGACTCCTCCATAAGCTTAGTGGAAACCTCGTCAAGCACGTCCCCCCCAAACCGCTTTTTCAGTACCGCAAGCGGCACCTTGCCCTTCCTGAACCCATCAACAGCCACATTCGCCTGCAATCTCCTGTATGTATCCTTTATCTCCTTATCCACATCTTCGGCGGGTATATTGACCGTAATTTTCTTCTTAATCTGACTCAAGTGTTCTACAGAGACCTTCATTACCTATCGATTCTCCTTTATTAAAAAATATTTTGGTGCGAGAGGGGGGAGTCGAACCCCCACGGTCTCCCACCAGATCCTAAGTCTGGCGCGTCTGCCTGTTCCGCCACTCTCGCCGGATCCATGAAAAAATCCCTTTAATACACAAAGGGATCTGAAATCAATTATAACAAATTACCATCTCCATGCAACAAAAAAGACTACAGCCGACATTAGTCACTGCCGTATGGAATCAACTTCATAGCTCCGCAACCCGCAGGAAGCCTGCCATACATGATGATACAGGCATATAAAGCTTAACGAACGCGGCATGTCAGGTGCGGTGTGGCCGGACAAACCGGCAAACACATCGCAGTCGAAGACCGCCGACCTCCGGCAGCTTAATGAGTCGCAGCGATTCTATTTAGTCTCTTGGCACATCGAGCATCCTATCCAGTGCACCCTTGGCTGGAACCCTTATCGCTTCTGGCACCCTCACTATCCCGTCCATTTCATTT
>WGFD01000072.1 GCA_015492395.1 Deltaproteobacteria bacterium
ATATAGACCTGCTCGGCAATACGCTCCATCTCCTCCGTAAGCTCCAGGCGCTCCTGGGCGGAGAGGAGTTCGATAAAGGCAATCGTCGTTCCGGTAAGAACATCGAGCCTCCTGGCCTCGTAATCCCACCCGGCGAGGTCTCGTTCGAGCGAGGCCAGACGCTCCCTCTTGGACCGTTTGCCTCCAAGCTCAAACAGCTGCCTGAGCTGTATGGTGGTCTCCATGGCGTCGGTTCCCTCCATATTACCGCCTCCGGCAATGTTCTCCATCTCGATATCGACCTCCGGGTTTGGCAGCAGGGACGCCTGCAATCTGGCCGCGTCTCTGGCGCGCACCTCCCATGAAAAGGCGGCCAGTTCAGGGTTCTTCATGAGCGTGAGAGAAATCGCCTGGCGCAAGGTTAACGGGCCTGTGGGCTCTTTCATCCCTGGCCGGAGTCCGCTACCGGCCTCCGGTCCGGCAAGCATGGCCGGAGCCTTGACTCTTTCGCCCAAAGGAGGCGGTTCCGGAGGCATCTCCATTTTGTACTCCCTTCCCGCAACACAGCCGGAAAGAACAAGGGCAACTCCCAAAAGAAGTAGCGCAAGACATCTCATCTGCATATATACACCTCTGAAGTATAATCAAATTCCCCTTCCTCTAAAAAGAGGAGTTTATAAACTATCTCTGACTTGGATCGTAGAAGCATGAATAATAGGCCATCCAGCCTATGCTCGCGAGACGATCAAGGGCTACAAGGTTGTATGGTGGTGGGTATCACACTATGAGTACGACTGTGCGAATGGAAAGGAGGGTGGCGCTCTCATGGCGCCGGCGCTGAAAGTGCCGAGTTTCGACGGACCGGCCAATGAAGTCCGGCAGACCGAGCAAGGGGTCTATATCGGCCAACGCGTTTACCTGGTGAGACTTTACACCGGAAGGAAGCAGGTCAAGGCGCGCGCCGCTACTGATATAGATCGGTATGTCGACGCATGAATCGCAATGTTCCACACTTCCAGGCATGCCGGACTCAAACGAAAGACCGTAATTCTCTACGTAGATCTCATCTTTACCGCACTGACCGTTAAGAGTGGATTCAATCCCGATATCCCCGTTCTGCTCCAAACACACGACCAGCGCCGGCAACGGCCCCTGGATGAGGAGAGACAGGACCAGCAGCCAAACCGGAAAGAGAGCCTTTACAGGAATCTTCCTCAATATATATTCAACCGAGCAGATCACAGTACAAATTTACCATCTTCAAAAATCACTTGCAAGAAATTTTGTGAAAGCCGGTTTCCACATATTTATTCATCGTCAGGAAGACCCATGCGCTTTAGGAGATATGAGGCTTCCGATTTTCCTGTGGTAGAAGATATTGAAGCTCCCTGCAGCAAGCTGCGGGGAATACCTGCCTGCCTGTCAATCCCGGCGGAGAAGCGCTCGTGATGCATTCAATGCCGCCTGCCCGGCCATTCGGCCGATAAACATGACGAAACATTTCAGAAACGTTGTTGGACTTGCATAGTAAGATGTAAAGGGGTATAAACGTGGCATGGAATACAAGAATTGCTTCATATTCGTTGCGGGAACAACCCCGCAGATAATAACGGAGACGCTCTACGCGCTTCACCACAGGAAACCGCCCATACACCCCGACGAGCTTTGCGTGCTCACAACCAGCGCGGGCAAGGAAAGAATAGAGAAGGCATTGATAATGGAGGGCAGATTAGAGGAATTTTATAAGGAGTTCGGCATAAGGCATTGCCCGCCGCGTGTCGTTGTCATGACGGACAGCGATGACGCCCCGCTGGATGACATAAAGACAGACAAGGACAACGAAGACATAGGAGATTTCATCGCGAACTTCGTGAAAGAAAAGGCGGCGGAAGCCGGAACAAGGCTGCTATGCTCCATCGCGGGCGGGAGGAAGACCATGAGCTTCTATCTCGGCGCGGCCATGGGCCTCTTCGGAAGGCCGCGGGATAGACTATATCATGTGCTTGTAACGCCTGAATTTGAGTCTCACCACGATTTTTTCTGGAAACCCGGCATTGATAGAACCCTCGAAGCTAAAGATTTCATTACAGGCAAGACAAAGAAGATCAACACCAAAGACGCCGAGATCATTCTTGCCGAGCTGCCTTTTATACGTTTACGGGATAAATTCCAAGTCAACGGAGAGGGGTTCAGAGAACTTGTAAAGGAGGGGCAGAGGGAAATTGATATAGCATCTGCACAATTGCCGTTGAAGATAGACCTCTCTGAAAGGCTACTGGAGATAGGCCCGACTACAATCGAGATGATCCCGATGCAGATCGTAATCTACAACGCCTTCTTGAGAGAAAAGATAAAAAGATGCAGATACCCGGAGAGAAAATATTGCCGCGACTGCGTGGACTGCTTTCCATTCCTTGTCGATATGCAAAGCAAGAGGATAGCGGAAGAGATGGCCGGAGACTACAGGATCATTTACCCCCGCAACCCCTCCAGGGCCGAAGAGTTTCTGGGAAGATGGAAAGGAGGGATAGAAGTTGCTATACTCAGGCAGAACATAAGCAAGATAAACAGGACAATAAGAGACCACCTGGACGATGAAACACTCGCGTCGTACTACGTGATTACCGCCGTGGGCAGGCATGGAAACAAGAGGCACGGGGTAAGGGTGGAGAAGGGGAAAATAGAGGTAGCGCCTTGATTATGGGTGTACCCTATGAAAGGATATACCAGAAAAGGACGGGGAAAGCTCCTTTTCAACGGATTCTTCAGCTTCATTGGCTGATTTAAAGAGGTTTTCGATAGTTTTTCCGATAGATGCAGCGAGTCTGCCGGGGATGCTCCTAGTGCCGCATTTGGGGCAGATAAACGCCGATACATTCTCGACATCGGCATAAAAACCTTCCCTTTCAAAATGAAGGGTGGTCTTTTTGAGTTCCATTATAGTCTTACATTCTGGGCATGGCTTGTTTTTTTTCATACTCTTATTTTTTTCTAACTTGAAACTTTATCCAATTGGAAC
>WGFD01000073.1 GCA_015492395.1 Deltaproteobacteria bacterium
GACTGAGGGAGATGTGGCGGAGGAAGGCATGCCGCCGGTTGCTGCTACAGGATATCGGTTGTATGGTGTCCTCACTCCCGTGTTGTACGCGGACATAAGGCCGTTGAGAATGCTCCGGGTATGATGCCTCACGTTCCGGAAGTTGCGCACGTCCTATCCGGCCTTTTGACTGCGGTGCCGTCCGGACTTTCATTGAGGGACTAATCGATGCTAAATGGTAAGGTTAAGATTCTCTTGGTGGCGGTCTTCTGGATCCCTTCACTCTTTTCCGATTCCTCCGCCCTGCACCAAGACACCGGCCTGGGATCGTATATTGTATCGACCATCGCCGGTAGCGGTATAAGGGGGACTCTTGATGGAAGGGCCGACAGGTCTAGGTTCAACTGGCCCACGGGGGTGGCCGTTGATAGCGAGGGTGTGATCTATGTCGCCGATTTCTCCAACAACCTGATACGCAGTATCGGGAAAGACGGCCATGTTTCTACAATCGCTGGGAGCGGCAGACCGGGCTTCGCCGATGGTAAGGGCAGGGAGGCCGCACTTAGGGGGCCGGACAATATCACCATAGATGGGAATGGCAACCTCCTCTTTGCAGATGCTGATAATTACAGGATAAGGAAGATAGATAATAAAAATGTGGTGACCACGGTGGCAGGCACAGGAAGTAGCGGTTACAGAGATGGTAAAACGGATGAGGCCATGTTCGGTTATCCTACGGGGGTTGCGGTTGACGGTGAGGGTAATATATACGTTGCGGACAGGCGAAGTCATACCGTCCGCAAGATCTCTGCCGATGGGACCGTCAGGACCATAGCCGGTAATGGCCACCCCGGTTTGGTTGGCGGCAAGGGAATGGCTTCTCATCTGAGGGAGCCTGTTTCGGTTGCCGTAGATGGATACGGGATAGTATATATTGCCGATTCAGGTAATAACGTAATAAGGAAGGTGGACCTTGACGGTTCTGTAACAATATTGGCCGGCAGTGGAAGAGCCGGTTACCGGGATGGAAGAGGGAAGGGGGCCCGCTTTGCCTGGCCTACCGGCATTGCTATCGATCCCATGGGGAATATATACGTTTGCGACTCCCGGAACAACAGGATCAGGAGAATTACGCCCGATGGTATGGTGAGCACCGTTGCCGGAGGGACTCATCCGGGCCATTCGAACGGCCCGGGGTACCTTGCAAGGCTCAACTTTCCAACCGGTATATATGTAGACAGGCTTGGGACCATCTATGTGGCGGATTCAGGAAACAATGTGATAAGGAAGATAACGCAGGGCGGACTGATGGAAGCGGGGAGAGAGAAAAGACATGGTGGCGCTTTGGAAGGATAACCCTTATTTACTCTTCGCCTTTCCCTCCAACTCCGAAGAGACCTTTATGACGGTCTTGACGTTTCCCCTGACATTAAAGTCGCCTATAATCTCGAGCGACCTCGGTTGGAGTGTCTTCTTTAAGGTTTCATAGATCTCGTTGGTCGCCGCCTCGTGTGAGATGTGCCTGTTTCTGAACCCGTTGAGGTAGAGCTTCAGGGTCTTCAATTCAACGACCTTTCTGTCAGGTATGTAGTTTATCTTTATTGTGGCGAAGTCGGGATAACCGGAGCGTGGGCAGAGGCAGGTGAACTCCGGAAAGGATATCTCGATGAGGTAATCCCTCTCCGGTGAAGGATTGTCCCATATCTCCAGGGTGGTTTCCCTCATTGTTTTTTCACCGTAACGCAAAAGCAACAACTCCTTGTATTATCAGGCCGGCATGGTGGAAGCTCAATAACAAAGGCGGCATGATACACGACCAGGGGTCAAATCATAACAATTTGCGTGGTGTATGTAAAGGAAATGGAAAAGGTCCTGCCGGTTGAGGGGATGGTGAGATCAGCGAAGGCGGGCCATTAGTTTTTCAGGGATGAATAGGGCTGGGTTGACGCGTGTATTATTCAGGCTTACACTCCAGTGCAGATGAGGACCGGTAGCGCGGCCGGTTGTTCCCACCGTTCCGATGATCTCATGCTGTTTAATAACCTGGCCTGATCTTACATCGACATGGTCCATGTGACAGTACATCGTGACAAGTCCCTGCCCGTGGTCCAGAAATACGGTCTTCCCGGTAAAGAAAAACTCCCCTGTGGCTATTACCTTCCCATCGGCGGGGGCGAAAACTGGCGTCCCTTTTGGGGCTGCTATATCCATGCCGCTATGCGGTTTGCGTGGTTGACTGTTATAGAAGCGACGCAGTCCGAAGGGACTGCTCATACGCCCCTCTACGGGCAGTGAGAATCTCGTTGATACCTCCTCGGCATCCCTCCACCGGCTGAAGGAGGCATCTATAACCGTCTGCTCTTCCCTGATCCTTTTGAGATCCCCTTCGTTTGGGTTGACCTTCCTCTTGTTTTTAATGGTGAGATACTGTGTCTTGTACTCCTTGGCGACCACCTTGAAACGGATTCTTGCCCTTGTATTGTCGTGCCTGTAGATA
>WGFD01000074.1 GCA_015492395.1 Deltaproteobacteria bacterium
GTACCGAGAAGAGCGATCCGGAGAAGATCCCTCAGATCATCAGGGCAAACTTCGGTCTGAAGCCGGCGGAGATAATAAAGGAACTCAATCTCTTGAGGCCGATTTACAGAATGACTGCAGCCTATGGTCATTTTGGAAGGTCGGAGCCCGAATTTACCTGGGAGAGGACGGACAGGGCCGAAGCCATAAAGAAGGCCGCTGGGGCATAGTATAAACGATTCCCTGGGATATGCGGAAGGATAATGTGACTGAGGAGGTTGCCATGGAAGCAAGCGTAGAGGCTAAAAAGACGGATTTCAAGGTGAAGGACATCTCCCTGGCGGAGTGGGGCAGGAAAGAGATCGAGATAGCGGAGACCGAGATGCCGGGGCTTATGGCCTTGAGAGAGGAATACGGGCCGGAAAAACCGTTGAAGGGGGCAAGGATTGCGGGGTGTCTCCATATGACCATTCAGACGGCCGTTCTTATAGAAACACTTATAGATCTTGGGGCGGAGGTGAGATGGAGTTCTTGCAATATATTTTCCACGCAGGATCATGCGGCAGCGGCGATAGCGGCGAAGGGCATCCCCGTATTCGCATGGAAGGGTGAGTCGGAAGAGGAGTACTGGTGGTGTGTAGAACAGACCATACAGTGGCCCGGAGAGGATGGGCCTAACATGCTCCTGGATGATGGAGGGGACCTTACCTTGGTGGTTCACGAGAAATATCCTGAAATGGCTGGGAAGATCCGCGGTGTCTCCGAAGAGACAACTACCGGTGTGCACCGGCTTTATCAGATGATGGAGAATGAACAACTGCTTATGCCGGCCTTCAATGTAAATGACTCGGTGACAAAGAGCAAGTTTGACAACCTCTATGGATGCAGAGAGTCCCTGCTTGATGGTATTAAAAGGGCCACAGATGTTATGATTGCCGGTAAGATCGCCGTGGTTTGCGGTTATGGTGATGTGGGAAAGGGGTGCGCCCAATCCCTCAGAGGACAGGGGGCCAGAGTTCTGATCACGGAGATAGACCCTATTTGTGCCCTGCAGGCGGCCATGGAAGGTTACGAGGTTGTGACGATGGATGATGCGGCTGGCATAGGAGATATCTTCGTCACAGCGACAGGTTGTTGCAACGTTATAACCCGGAAACATATGGAGGCCATGAAGGATGAGGCTATTATAGGGAATATAGGCCACTTTGATGACGAAATAGATATATCCTCTATAAGGGACCTGGAGTGGGTCAATATAAAACCGCAGGTTGACCACATTATATTCCCGGATGGTAAAAGGGTAATCATTCTCTCCGAGGGAAGGCTTTTGAATCTCGGTAATGCCACCGGCCACCCCAGTTTCGTCATGTCGAACTCCTTCACCAATCAGGTCCTCGCCCAGATGGAGCTCTGGACCAATCCCGGTAAGTATGAAAATAAGGTGTATGTACTGCCCAAAGCCCTCGATGAGAAGGTGGCAAAGTTACACCTTGGCAAGCTTGGTGTGAGACTGACGACACTGACGGATGAACAGGCGAAGTACCTCGGCATCCCTGCGGATGGACCGTTCAAGCCGGATTACTACAGATACTAGCCCTGGAGTAATAGAGAAAGGATCTTACAAAGAGTGTAACTGCATGGGAGAAGGGTGGTCGTTCTCCCTTTTTTTGCATCATGTCTTTCGGTAGCACATCATCTTCGCGGCACAGGGACATGCTGCCATCTTTGACGGCTGAAACCGCTTCTCTATGACGCTGCTGTAGTTGGTATGGGTCGCTAGGCCAGGATGTAGGCGCCGTCGTTATAGTCCAGGGTCTTTCCAGACAGGGTATCGATATACTCATCGTCGATGAGTATATCGATGCCCTGTACATTGGCAATACATGGGTCCGGCAGGTTCTCTCTATACATGAACGAGACTATGCACTGCTGCTCATCCGAGTCCGGTATATCGTTAAGGTCGATGACGGCGACAGGTTCTTTCTGATAAGTCGTCCTTATATGTTCCATCATCCCTTTCAGGGCCTTTTCCGCCTTTGGTAATATGGTAAGTTCTAATAGTGCCATCTTCCCCCCTTTATTCATAGATGCAGATTACACTGACTAAACGGCTCAACCGCACTACGGTCTTTATGCCTTTATAGCCCTTCTGTTAAAACTCCCTGCAGAAGCTGCGGGGAATGCCTGCCTGTGCGTTACCACCGGAGACAGGCGTTTGAGATGCATGTTCACGTAACCATTATTAATACCATAGAATAACATCGATGTTCAAGGTGAAATATGTAAAACCACGGATCTTCATAATACGGGGATAACGTTAACGATTGAAGCCTCCTGCAGCAAGAGGGTGGAACATGTTTTCGGTCTTCAATAGTACTTTTTGTTTTCAAGGGTGCAGGTGATATTGAAAACAGCACTTAATTAAGTTACATTATAACTATGGTTAGATTGGAAGATATCCTGGAAAAGGTCTCTTCTTACAATGGTTCCGGCAATCTTGATATCATAAAGAAGGCATATGTCTTTTCCGGGATGGTACATGAGGGACAAAAGCGTATGTCGGGTGCACCCTACCTCAGCCATCCTCTTGAAGTAGCATATATACTGTCTGGTATGGAGATGGATCCTATAACGGTCGCAACCGGACTACTGCATGATACGGTTGAGGACACACATACCACCATCGACAAGATAAGGGAGTTGTTCGGCGGTGATATCGCCTCATTGGTGGACGGCCTGACTAAACTCAGTCAGATAACCTTTAACAATAAAGCTGACCGTGAGGCGGAGAACTTCAGGAAGATGTTGGTGGCGATGGCAAATGACATCAGGGTATTGGTCATCAAGCTGGCCGATAGACTACACAATATGCGCACCATCGAAGCCCTGCCAGATGAGAAGCAGATGAAGATAGCGGGAGAGACACTGGATATCTATGCACCCCTTGCCCACAGGCTTGGTCTGGGGAAGATGAAGGTGGAGCTGGAGGAACTGTCCTTCAGAATCCTGAAGCCTGAGGAGTATCGTAAGTTGAAGGAACAGATCGAGAGTGAAGATGAGGAGATGGGTCAGTATATCAACGACGTGAAAGCGATCCTGGAGAAGAGGCTCTCAGATTATAATATCAATGGAGTCGTAACAGGCAGGTTGAAACACTTCTACAGTATATATAGAAAGATAGTGGAGGACAATCTCGACCTGGAACATGTATATGATGTGGTAGCTTTCAGGATTATCGTCGATTCTTTGAAGGAATGTTACGAGGCATTAGGCATAGTCCATTCGATGTGGAAGCCTATCCCGGGCAGGTTTAAGGACTACATAGCCATCCCGAAGCAGAATATGTATCAGTCAATCCATACTACCATGATCGATCCTCATGGAAACAGGATGGAGGTGCAGATAAGGACGCACGAGATGCACAGGATTGCCGAATGTGGTATAGCCGCTCACTGGAAATATAAGGAGGGCAAGGACCTTAGCGAGAAAGATGAAAGGAGATTCGCCTGGTTACGCCAGTTGCTGGAGACTCAGAAGGAATTAAAGGATTCGGAAGAGTTCATGAAGACGCTGAAAGTCGATCTCTTTCCTGAAGAGGTCTTTGTATTCACACCCGACGGAGATATAAAGGAGTTCCCGACGGGGGCAACGGCTATAGACTTTGCTTATTCTATTCATACCGATATAGGCAACCGGTGCGTAGGCGCGCGTGTCAATAGGAAGATGGTTCCACTGAAATACCGGCTCAACAGTGGTGATACTGTGGAGATCCTCACCTCCCAGAACCAGCATCCTAACAAGGACTGGCTCAACTATGTGGTGACATCCAGAGCAAGGGCGAGGATAAGGCAGTGGATAAGGACGGAGGAGAGAGAGAAGAGCATAGCCCTTGGCAGGATGGTGTGTGAAAAGGAATTTAAAAGATACGACCTGGATTTGAATAGACTCTTGAAAACAAACACCTTGGAAAATATAGGAAGAGAGTTCTTCGGATTGAACAACGTGGAGGGCCTGTTCGCTAAGATAGGATATGGCAAGCTTTCAATCCTCCAGATTGTCAGTAAGATCCTTCCGCCCGGGAGGCTGCCTCAGAGCAGGAATGTCTGGATATCAAGGTTCAAAAAGATTTTTCAGCGCTCCAAAAAGGAGTTTCAGGAAGGGGTTATAGTTGATGGCATTGATGACGTGATGATTAAGTTTGCCAAGTGTTGTAATCCGCTGCCCGGTGACAGGATTGTCGGCTTTATAACCGTGGGAAGCGGCATATCGATACATACCAATAGTTGTCTAAATGTTATTGGTGTGGATCAGGAGAGGATAATAGGCGCCGAATGGGCAAGCACGCTGCAATCGGCAAGACCGGCCAGGATAGAGATTACATGTGTTAATGAGAAGGGGTTACTGAGTGAAATAAGCACCGCAATAAGCTCTGCCGGTGCCAATATATCGAATGCAGATGTAAGAACGGAAGACAAGAAGGCTATCTGTACATTCGAGATGGAGGTGCAGGACCTTAACCACCTGAGAACCATTATAAATGGCATCAACAGCATTAAAAAGGTGGTCAAGGTTGAGAGGATTCTTGGATAGTATTAGGGAAGACCGGAAGATGTAGGGTCAAACTGCGCCCGCAGA
>WGFD01000075.1 GCA_015492395.1 Deltaproteobacteria bacterium
CCTTGTACGGTGTTCCAAAGGGTATAAGGGAGTAGATGGCGGGATGTGCCTCTACTCTTCTACCGTAAATCTCAATGTTTCCATTACGTCCCCGGTCTCTGACAATATCTCCACCTTCCAGGCCCCGGTATATGAGGGCAGAATGGTCTTGTAGCTGTAGGTCCTGAACTTCGATGACCCGATCTTGAGCGGCACGTCCGATACTACTGCGTCGTTGTAGTACCAGCGGTGCGTTATAGAGGTTCCCTCGGCATCAAGTATCTTTGTGTAGCAGTATACCCTCCCCACGGATGAAGGGAAAGAGTCTGCGACGCCGATCGGTATGTGATCTTCAACGGATGTACCGATGGCGGCCACCTCGACGGATGGAATCCGGCCGGCAAAAACACCGGCCGGCATGACTGTCGTCAGAAAGAGCAGTATATATATAATCATACGCCCCATAATTGGATACCTCCTCTCCTCTAATATACCTGTAGTATAAAAACCCGGAGTGGCTATTACAAGTTGTTTTTTGTTTCAGGATTGAAGGTCCATGGGCGGCAAGCTAACGTGGCGGACGCTCGCGGGAGTACGTTGAGGCTCCCTGCAGCAAGCTGCAGGTCTGCCTGTGCTGCGGTAGACATGCGCTGGCTATGCATGTTCAAATATTGGGAAGTATGGAAATTAGTCGAGTTCTCGCGTGAGAGGCATGGATAGCGTCGATTTACCCCACAGTCTTTAAAAATATATCCACAACGGCCGGGTCAAAATAAAATCCCGATTCGGCCTTAATCCTTTCCAGCGCTTCTTCATGGCTTAGTGCGCTTCTGAAAGAGCTGTGGGAGGTCATCGCATCATAGGCATCGCTGACCGCCATTATCCTGGCCCCAAGCGGTATTTCGTCTTCTCTCAGAATACCTCTATAGTCCTTTCCATCAAACCGTTCATGGTGGTGTATGATTATAGGCAGCACGTTTCTTATGTACTCTATCGATTCAAGTATACCGGAACCACCCGAAGAATGCTCCTTCATCTCCTCCACATCGTCCTTCATGACATTCCTTATGCCTGCATTTTCAAGATCATGCAGAAGTCCCGCTACCCTTATGTCTTCAATGTCTTTGGAGGGGAGACCCATATTCCCGGCGATTGTGGCAGACAGGCCGGCAACCCTCATCGGCTGGTTGTCTGCGTGTGACGCTTTGCCGTTTACGGCGTGTGAGAGGGTCTCTATGATCTTGACATAGCTTCTTACCGTAGGCTCTTTATTACCCCCCGATTTCGCCCTTCTCTCTCTTACCTTATCTTCCAATAAGGCGTTCATCTTTTTTAGTTCGTCTCTCTGCCGCAGGACGAGCGCATTTAACTCCTTGATCTTGGAGACAAGGGTGTATCGATCTATACCTTCTCTTATTGTCTGCTTTAGTATGTCGTCGTCCCATGGTTTATTTATAAACCTGTGTGCCTCCCCCTTGTTTATTGCGTCGACCGCAGATTGAGTGTCGGTATTGCCGGTCAATACAATCCTGAAGGTGTCTGGAGAGTGTTCTTTTAAGTGCTTAAGGAGCTCTATGCCTCTCATTCCAGGCATGGTCACATCCGTTACGATAACGGCTATATCCTTTTCTTTGATAATCTCTATAGCCTCTTTTCCGCTGGGTGCGGTGATGATTTCATATCCTTCATTTCTGATGCTGCGCTTCAGGTAATGCAAGATAATTTCTTCGTCATCGACTAATAGTACGGTAATATTCTTCATGGCAATTTCCCCGCCTGGAGTTGGTCATCGATGGAACTACTGCTCCACACTTTATCGGCACGAACGTGATTGATTTAAAGGGAAAATTTCGCGGAAGACAATGCCGTCCGCCTTGCGTTACCGGAACTGAAGAAGATAGAGCAGGAGAGGGGTGGTAATAACGCTTGCAAGTGTGCTCATCGCTATGATGGACGCGACGAGATCGGAATCGACTCTATACCTGTAACTTACTATAAAGTTGATCACGGCGGAGGGCATGGAGGAAGAGAGAATGATTATCTTCCCCGTCAGACCATCTATATGCAGGACTGTCACGAAGGCATATGCTATAAGAAAACCGCCTGTTATCCTGATGAGAGTTCCACTCATGGACATCCGAAAAGACTTGAGCCTTGTAGTATAGAGCCTGTATCCAAGGCTTATCAGCATGAGCGGTATCGTTGCGCCCCCCAGAAGGTAGAGGGTGGAGGCGATGAATGGGGGCAGCGTAACGTCGTACATGTTCAGGGCCATCCCGGTTGAGGCGGCGTATATGAGCGGGAGTTTGAACATCTCCGACCAGCCGCCCCTGCCTTTGGCGATATAGATACCGAGGGTATAAACAAATATGCTTATAGAGACATAATAAATAACCGCAACCGTAAGTCCCCCTTCACCGAAGGCCAAGAGTGAGAGCGGGAAGGCCATGTTGCCGGAGTTCATGAACATGGTCGGGAGGTAGAACCCCCTGATATTACGTTTCTTCACTATCGTGAGATATATGAAGCTGATGGCGCCTGTGCCCAGTACGACTGTGAGCGCGGCCAGCGATACGACCCCGAATTCCGAGAGAAGTATCTTATCTTTGGTAAGCGATGATATTACAAGGGATGGGATCGTTAGATAAAGCAGTATCTCGATAACGGGTTCAAGGCTGACCTTCCTGAAGAGGCCGAAGAGGTATCCTGCGCCGATTATGCAGAAGACAGGAAAGATGATGGTGATTATAGAGAGGATCGACATATCTTCTGCCGGATCAAGCGGTAAGGGTTCCTGACCTCCGGTGGCCTGAAGCGGGGTGATGTATTGGGGTGTGAGTGTAGATC
>WGFD01000076.1 GCA_015492395.1 Deltaproteobacteria bacterium
CCTGCGGAGGTTAAGGAGAAGGTCCTCAAGATGTCTATTGAGCACCCTGCCTGGGGACAGGTGAGGGTCTCTGATCATCTTCCTCTGGAAGGCATACAGGTCAGCCCTTCCACTGTGGGGAACATATGGCTGAAGGAGGGCCTTGAGAACAAGTACAAGCGTATACTGCTGCGCCTTGAGGAAGAGCGCGCAGGAACGAAGATAGCGCTCACAGAGGAGCAGACAAGACTCCTTGAGAAGGCCAACCCGTGCTTCAGGGAAAGGCACGTAGAGAGCGCCTATCCGGGCTATCTGCTCAGCCAGGACACCTTCATGGTGGGTACGATAAAGGGGGTAGGGCGTATTTATCTTCAGGCCGTTGTTGACACCTACGGCTCCTATGCCTTCGGCAAACTCTACACATCAAAACTTGCGGAGATGGCGGCCGACGTGCTCTATGACAGGATGCTTCCCTTCTATGAGGCCCAGGGGCTCAAGGTCGAACACATCCTCACGGACAACGGCAGGGAGTACAGCGGAAGGTCCATGATCCATCCCTACCAGATCTTCCCGGAACTCAATGATATCGAACACAGGAGGACGAAGGTGGAAAGGCCCCGGACCAACGGCTTCGTAGAGAGGTTCAATAGAACGGTGCTTGATGAGTTCTTCCGGGAGATCTTCAGGAAGAAGTTCTACTCTTCGGTGGAGGAACTTCAAACAGACCTCGACAAGTGGCTTACGTACTACAACAACGAACGGCCTCACAGGGGACACAGAAATATGGGCAGGAGGCCGGCCGAGACCATAGAGGAGGGTAAAAAACTGGTACCCAAAGAAGCGGCCTGAACATAAACACCGGAGAGACGCTGACTGTCCGAAAGGTGGTTGACTTTTACAAAAAACCGCTTTGAGCGGTTCACAGAAACAAGCCTCCGGCTTTGCCGGAGGTCACTGACTTAGCCTGATTTCTTTTTTGTTCCGGGCTTCTGACGACGAAGGACGCGCCCTAATCTGCCTTCCATTCTCGATATGAAATGCTCATTGCCAAGCGGTCTTCCTATCCGCTCATGACGGCGAAGGGCGTTTGCATCCTCTTCCGGTATCTCCTCCGAAAGGAAGGCGCGCCAATCTCCAACGACTTCGGGAAGCGCAGAAACATTGACCGGGTTATCATCTTTTCCCGAAAGGTGAGGCGATGCGCTGCTCCATGTGGAGTCATCAGGCTTCTTTGCAAGCACTGCTCTTACAGGGTTGAACACTATGTACCTGGCGGCGGCCAGCAAATAGCGCTCGTCCATCGGATAGGATGAGAACCCGCCCTGCCACAGATAACCCCTCCATCCCTTGCGAAGGTTTATGTACAGTGTATAACGGTGATGCGCTTCGCCAATACCCTTTCATAAACCGTCCCCGGCCGCCGGCACGGCGATCAGATGTACGTGGTTCGGCATCAAACAGTAGCCCCATATATCTGCATTCCAGCGCCTGCACCACTGAGACATCAACTCCTTGTACCTATGATAGTCATCGTCGCAGAAAAAGGTCTGACACCTCCTGTTGTCGCGTTGTATGATGTGGTGTGGTAGTCCAGGCGCCACTACACGAGCAATCCTTGCCATGCACTGAGATTACTCTATATGGGACCGCCTAACGTCAATAATTAAGTATTGTATCCCCAGAATTTCCGTCAGGGTTCTGCGTTAACTAAGAACCGCCAGAGTTAGCGGATTGAAATCTGGCTCGCCGAACTGAATACGAAACTATGCATGAGAACCGAGATAATTCAACTACTTGTAAGGATACATAAGTACCGCAAAAAATACGCCCGGATAGTTTTAGGGGAATCTTTGCCAGAGGAACCACAGATACCGAAACCAGTGCCCAAGAATATCGTCGTCGAGGCCCTCGAGATCAGGGAGTTCTTTGAGGAGGACGCTACAAGAACCTTCCTTCATACCAGCCAGCGCTTCAAGGTCTCCAAGGCCCTGGTATCCCAACACACGAAGATAGTCTCCGTCTTGCCCGAGGACTTCATAGCCTATATGGAAACCTGCAAGGACGAGAGCATCATCCGGCGGTTCTCAGGTAGAACCCTACTTAGGATAACCAGTATCGAATCGGCTAAGGAGAGACAGGATGTCATTAATGAGCTTATGGAAGAGTTCGAGCCGACCACCCGCTAATACTTCATGGTTACATAAATACCGGTTCGACCGGGGCAGGGATAGCCCTGCTTATCCTTGTGCGCTCTTAAGGTGGGGGCAGATGATTTCCGAGTAAATCGTTTGCCGCATAAGGTACATTCGAAAACATATTTCGGCCCATAGCTTGAACTTGTGCGTCTCGACTTTTTTGAGGCAAAGGTCCTTATAGGCAAAGCAATCCCGGATTTGCTTCTCCTCGCAATCGGCGGGGCGGAAATTATGCCTGATGTTGTCAGTTCAACCACATATCGAGAAGTAAACGATATCTTTGTAACCTCTACATTCCGAATCCTATCGACTCTATATGCCCTATCCTCCCCAGACTCATGTTTCACGGCATAGAGAAGAAGGTTGCCATCCTTGGTGCGGCGCAGAGAATATGGCTCTATGACCTGGTTCTTTTGCATTCCTTTTGCATCCGTATAGTTCAGTTGGACACAAAGGCGGTTTACAGCGGCATAACGAATCAGCTCAAGCGGAGCTGACGTGTGCCATGCTTGAGCCATTGCAGGCGGATGCCACGATACATCGACTGCACGTCCCATAGCTGGCATGGCTGAAGGTGCAGGTTTGACAATGGTGCGATAGAGCCAATCGAATATTTGCGGAAGCTCCTGCCAGAACTGCCCGAAGGGCGGCAATACGGGCACTTGATGCCCGAGCATGTTTTCCCATTCAGTCTCAAGCTCGGCCCGTTCTGGTTTGTCTGCAAGAAACTCCAGCGTCGGCACCGGTATGCTTTTGAAGGCGCATTTCTTTTCAAGCGTGGACAAGATTAACTTCCGGCTATGTTTTGTGCTGTCGTGGCGGAAGAGGTGGATTACATCATAGAGGTCCCGGGGTCTTAAACGTTCAGCCAATGCCCGGACTTTTTCCGCGAATACCTCTTCGAAGCTATAGCACTGGGCGGATACCCCGCCATCTGGCCTATCGGTATAAGGATGGTGCACTTCACGGCTTGAAGGGTTCAAGACCAGCACTTCGTCATCAGTCAAATCCAGTTTTACGCGTGGCAAATCGCCACCTGGCCTTAGAGGCCCTCGATATCCAATCCTGCCCTGAACAGATATCTTACCGCGAGGATTTGTATAGACATCGAAGCGTATCAACTCGTGGGGAATTTCTATCCCAGAGGCGTCGTAGACCCAATCGGCGATTTGCTTAAACGCCTCAACAAGAAAGGCCTCGTCTTGATGGTCGGATTGCACAACCGTGAAATCAAGGTCTTCTGAAAAGCGATATGTCTCGAAGTAACATTTCTTCAGGCACGTTCCACCCTTGAATATCCAGCTTGAGCCGAGTTCAGAATGACCGGAGATTCCTGCTAACAGCCATCCCAGAACATAGTCCTTCTCGACGACATTGGCGGCAAGGCCGAATTCCCGTGAGAAGTCGCTTATTTCCTGCCGGTTGATCACTTAGCCTTCCTTTGCCCAACTCTCCGGCACCCATAGCCGCCATCGGGTTACCATCTGCTCGGCCTTCAATGCCGGGTCGAGCTTTGCATTGCCCTTCGTCAGCATTGTCCTGCACTCTTCAATGAAGCCCTTCTGCTCAGGCGCAAGGCGCTCCAACAGGAAGCCAAGTCTCTTAAAGACGGCACCGTTCCCTAAGCGTTTAGCATACGAAATTAATAGCTTAAGATTCATCTTTTCTGATTTCAGGTAGCTCGAAAGAATATCTGCCGTCGGCCGAATCCCACCAGCAAGCTTTGGAGCATCCAGCATATCGAGAATCGTCCGCTCCGGGTCGGAAACCGATACTTTGATCTGTCCCCTCCAGACCGGCTTGGTTCCGAACAACGTCTTTTCTGAAATAGTGCGAACCAAGAAGTTTGTCCCTTTTATGATAGGGGTGCGATCTCTTACCTGCCTGGAGGTCATCACAACAACAGTACGGAATATCTGTTCTGTAAGGCCCCAATATTCGGCTGCCGTCCAGCCTCCGATGTAACAGGGCGAGAATAACCGGTCAGCGA